>LKUH01000025.1 GCA_001412425.1 Candidatus Cloacimonas sp. SDB | reverse complement strand
TGGTTCAAAATCGTCTCCAATAAACGACTAAAAGCCTCATCTCTTCCTTCCTTAGAAAAAAGTCCGTGCAATAATTCACTATCCATATTAATTTGTATCTGAGCCATTATTCTCCTCCTTGTTATGGCTTTTGCAAAATCCAATTTACAAGGGTTGAATTTTGGCTCAACTATTTTTACACCACTTTTTGGACTCTATCAGGGGACGAAATCATACTTATGTTATTATATGTTAGGGAGTTATGTGTTATATTGATTTATGCGAGTCTAATTTAAACGCAGGTAATTAAGTTTTATAAGTATTCCGCCGATTGGTTGTTACTGTTTAATAATCATGTTAATAGTGCATAATCACAACTAATCAAGGTATGAATTTTAAATATCTCCTCCAGTAATTCTGTTTGAACTGGGGAGGTTCGGGGGCGCCATTTACACTTTCACCCAGTCAACTTGTTCAGTGACTTAATAAGAAGTGAAGCTGGAAATTTCAAACTGAATTTTACTCATCTTTTATACCCCAGTTTAATCTAGTTTTTTTAAGGAAAAACCAGTTAAGTGTCCTTTTACGAAATTTTGATTTTTTGTATAAATCTTTCCTTTCAATTCTGCTAATCTCTTTGAGTTAATAATTGACCAATTCATAAATGAATATTTCTTTGCCTTAAGTATTAATTCTCAAGGAGGACAATTTGGCCCAAAAGTCCTATTACCAAATGTCGGTAAAAGAAGTGCTGGAAGCTCTTAAGTCAGAATCAGGAGGCCTCTCTCAGTCAGAAGCCCGAAAAAGAATAGCTGAATATGGTAAAAATGAGCTTTCTACTACAAAGAAACTGCCCATTTTTATAAAATTTCTGCAGCAGTTCACAGATGTTTTTATGATCGTATTGCTGATTGCAGCTGCTTTATCATTCATTATTGGCAGTAACAGAGATGGTATAATTATGTTGATCATAACCTTCATCAACGCTATTGTCGGTTTTCTGCAGGAACACAAAGCTGAACGGATAATGGAATCTCTGGAAAAACTGGTTCAGTCACCGTCAAAAGTCATTCGCGATGGAAAACTGCAAGAGATCCACCAATCGGAGTTAGTCCCGGGAGATATTATCACCCTGGATGAAGGTGATAAAGTTCCGGCTGATATCAGGATCATCGAATCTTTCAATCTGCGCACCAACGATGTATCCTTGACCGGAGAATCCATGCCTCAGGATAAACATAATAATTCTATCTCCCTGAAATGCAGCCTTCCGGACAGGGATAACCTGGCTTATCTGGGAACTGATGTTGCCGCCGGAAATGCTCGGGGTGTTGTTATTGCTACCGGCATGAATACCGAAATGGGTAAAATAGCTGATTTAACTCAGGCTGAAGACAAATCCAGATCTCCTCTGCAGGCTGAGCTGGCAGTAGTTGCAAAAAGAATTACCATTTTTGCAGTAATTATTGCCGCTTTAATTTTCCTGGGAAGCTTATTTCAAGGACTTGGCATCTCCTTTGCCCTGATCTATGGTTTGGGAATTGCAGTTGCAGTCGTACCACAGGCTCTTCCCATGCAGATAACAGTTGCTTTGACCAAAGGTGTTAACCGTCTGGCAAAGAAAAATGCTGTAGTTAAGAAACTTTCAGCTGTGGAAACACTGGGTTCAACCAATGTAATCTGTACCGATAAAACCGGAACTCTAACCAAAAACGAAATGACAGTTAAGAAAGTCTGGTTCTCGGACTCGGAATATTCTATAACGGGGCTGGGTTATAAACCGGAAGGAAAGATCCTGGATGCTGACGGAAAGGAACTAACTCCCGAGCAAATTGACGAGATCGAGATCATGTTCGATTCAGCCACAATGGCTTCCAATGCAGAGATACACCCCCCGGATGATAACCACCACAGCTGGTATCCCATCGGAGATCCAACAGAAGCTGCTTTAATTACACTTTCTACCAAACTGGGAACGAGATCACCTGAAGAAGATGAAGAAAATCCGGAATTACACGAATTCAGTTTTGATTCAGTAAGAAAAAGAATGAGTTCTATCCGCCAGTTTGATAAAGAACAGGCTTTAACAATGAAAGGTGCCTTGGACAGTATTCTCTCCATCAGCAAACATATCTGGAAAAATGGCAAATCAATTGCAATTACCAGTGATGACATAAAAAAGTTAAACGAGATAAATGAAAAATATTCCCAACAGGCTATGAGAGTGCTGGCTATAGCTTATCGCAAATTGGATTCTGACTTAAAAGATTACGTTCTGGAAGAAGTGGAAAAAGATGTTACAATTCTCGGACTCGTTGCCATGATAGATCCACCTAAAGAAGGAGTCAGGGAGGCAATTGAACAGGCTCATTCAGCACAAATCAGTACTTTTATAATGACTGGTGATCATGCGATAACGGCCCAGGCAGTAGGTAGAGAAATCACCCTGTCTGATACTGATGAAGAAGTACATGTAATAACCGGTCTGGAACTTTCTGAAATCAAAGATAAAGCTCTGAGAAAATTGATGGATGATAATGATTCTTTAATTTTCTCCCGAGTATCTCCGGAAGATAAATTAAGAATAGTAAAACTGCTTAAAAGCCAGAAAAAAATCGTCGCCGTAACCGGTGATGGCGTAAATGATGCACCGGCTTTGAAAAGTGCTCACATCGGTGTTGCCATGGGTCAAATGGGGACTGACGTTTCCAAGCAGGCTGCTGAACTTGTTCTTCTGGACGACAGCTTCCCCACTCTGGTTCATGCTATTCGGGAAGGCAGGATAATCTACAATAATCTTAAGAAAACCGTCATCGCTTCTCTTACGAGTAATGGTGCAGAACTAACAGTTGTTCTCTTGGGGCTTCTGGGCGTTGCTCTGTTAAAAATGCCTATTCCCATCCTGGCAATACAGATATTGGCAATAGATCTTTTTGCAGAGATATTACCCTTAACAGCCTTAGCTTTTGATCCGGGCTCTAAAGAACTTATGACCTTGCCACCCAGAAGTAAGAATGAACACATTGTAAATAAACAATCAGCAACTGAGATCATAATTCTGGGATTTATAATGGGATTGCTGGCATTTCTGAATTTCGGGTTTTTCATAAAAAGAATGGGAATTCAACTTACACCAGATCATGCTCTTTATGCCAGGGCAACAACCATCTGCTACACGACAATCGCTTTTACGCAGTTTGTAAATATCCTTTCCCGCCGCTATGATCTTAAAACGTTTTTCTCATTAAATCTGTTCAATAACCGCAATATGATCTTCGCGATAATATTATCAGTCGGAATGTGTCTGCTTGCCATCTATACAACGCTATTAAACAAATTCCTCGCTTTTGCTCCGCTGAAAATAAGTGACTGGTTTTCCATACTTGCTGCTTCAATAATATTTCTTTTTGTGCATGAAGTTCTTAAGGTTTTCAAAAGAAGCCGCAGATCTAAAATAAGAAATTAAAATAAGGTTCTGATTCTAATTCTAAACTTTCACCCGTCTGATCAGATTTTCTAAATATCTGGATTTAAACTGCTGACTTGCCAGTGCCTGTTTTAGAGGAGGAAGTTTCAGGATTACACCTAGAACGGCTGCCATTGCCCTATGATTCCATAACACCCTGTTATCAAAGATCAAATCTTGAAGTTTTCCGCGTTCAATAGCCATTATCACTGCTTTATGGGCTCCATTTAGAGGTGTTAAAACCCTGCTGGGTCTGGGATTCAGTTTTATCGCTTCAAAATTACAGGCTTTAACACATAAACCGCAGCCCAGGCAACGTTCTTCATTCAGAACAGCAATTTTCCTTCCCGGCATATCGGGATCATTAGCGGAAACAAGTGTCATTGCTTCCACCGGGCAGATCTCAACACATTTTCCGCAACCAGTGCATTTTTCCGTAATAACTTCGGGAATAAAATTTGTAGTATGAATGGGATTGAGAACTGCAAATTTTCTGGCAGCAATCATTGCTTCACAACAGCATCCGCAGCAGTTGCAGATAAAGTTAACAGATTCTCTGACATTTTCACCAAACTGCACCAGATTGTGATCGTAAGCCTGCTGCAGAAGATCCATGCCCTCTTTTACGTCCACTTGCCTGGCAATGTCGTGTTTAATTAACGAAGCAGCAACATTGTTAAAAGTCATGCAGATCTCTCTGGGAGCATCACAGGCTTTTCCCAAATGTTCCATCTTATGTCGACAATAACAAATTCCCACTCCCATGTGAGTAGCTGTTTTTATTACTTCGGAAGCTCTTTCATAATCCAGAACATGCAGAGCGTTTTCATTAGACAATACAGGCTCATTGACAAATGTCCTGCCCAATTGCGTATCACCTCTGGTAAATAACTCTCTTACAAAATCCTCTTCAACATTAAGATATTGATAGAATAGTTCAGCTAAAATTTTCTGATCTACATCGTCTCTTATTCTCATCATGGAGAATTCAAAAAATCCAGCCATCGGAGGAGGAAGAGTATAGATGTTTTCACCATTTTGTTCCACATCTATCAGCAACCCCTTTTCTGACAGAGTATCCAGGATCTTCTTAGACTCAGTAAGATTCTTTTTCCAGTTCAGGGCTGCTTTTTTTGCTGTGAAAGGTTTGATCGGGAGTCGTGCAATTAAAGTAGCTTCTTCTTTTGTAACCAGAACATTCAGTATTTTATAAAGTAATTCCGAAGGTGGTGCTCCCTGGGGAAATCTGTTCAATCTTTTTACCATATCGGAGTAACCGGTTTTTAATGTTCTGTGTGCCATAAAATAATGCTCCTTTTTAATCAGATAATTTCTTCACTATTAAAGTTCCAATTACATTCAATTTTTCAGCATTTTCCACCCTGATATACTTATAACCGCTACTACGATAACTGCAGATATTCTGCTTATAAATTCCCCGGAATAGTTGTTATAAAAGGCAGATCTTAGAAGATTCAGACAAAATGCAACTCCTGTTATCAGCGGAATGGCCTGAGGAAAGAATTTAAGAAATTTCACATAGATAAATATAAAAAGACCAGCGGAAATTAATCCCCCAACAAAAATAAAAATAAGGTTCTCTGCCTGCAATTTTTCCAGAAAACTACTCATTGCAATTAACCAGAACAGAATAACGCTGATGAAAAAGGTAATAATTTTTTTTCTGGTCCAGTTGCGGCTTACCATATTAACAATATAAAAGATAATAAAAACCAGAAAAGTAACTGTGATATAGGGTTTTATGGGGAGAAGAATGTCAGCCAGGAAAGGAACCCTGTAACCCAGCAGGGAGATATTTTCTCTGACAGGCTCCCAGACAGGAGATGCAAATTTCAACAAACCTGCTACAACCGCCACTAATCCAGCCCAGGCAAGAGCAGGCAGCACTATTTTTCCTTCTGTTTTAAATTTTCCGGTCCAGAATTTGATCCATCCGCCGATTACTGCCAGAGCGAATGATATTACAATTATGCTTAACGAATTCTTTAAAATAACTTCAAGAAGCTGGTTAGTATAAGGTTTACTGCTGGAGAATTTCATTATCACCAGAGGCCATCTGTTGATTAAATTGACCAAATGAATTGCAATTAAAAATCCCAGAGAATATTTGAAAAATTTAAGATCAAATTTCTTTTTGATCCAACTGATCAGTGCAACCACAAAACCGGAAAAATAGAGTAAAAATATTAAGACATTGGCAAAATTGCCCAGAGTTCCAGCTGCTCGTTTCTGGTTTTTCTGCTCTCTAAGCCACTCTTCCGGAACATGAATAGATCTCCCTAGAGTTGTAACTTTATCACCTGAAAGCACAGCAAAATAGCGTAATTCACTTTCCTGGAACTGGTAGTTCAGCGTATCTGCAAAAACAAATTCCCAGTCCTTTCTATTGGGAAGCTTTTCCGGGGAAGCTGTAATTTCTTTCCACTCGGATGAATTTACTGAAAACTGTTTCTCCAAAGCCTGCAGTGCTCTTTCCCGAGCCTCATTTTCCTCCAGTTCTTTTCCAGCCCTGTTTTCCGGAATTGTCTGCCTGAAACTATAAACCTGTGAATTTTCTCCAATATAAAAAACATACTCCTCAGCCCTTTCAACCACATCACCCGTAAATTTTACAAATCTCACCCGCCAGCGGGAAGAAGGAATATATTTTCCCAACCACTGCAAATATTGATCTAAACCACCCTCCTGCCAGATATAGCGGTCTATATCTGTAACTTCATTTAGGACCTCGGCATATATTTCCCACTCTTCATCCAGCACAACTCCCTGCAGCTCCAGCTCTTTTTGCGCGGCTGCTGTAGCTTCCTTTTTATTTGTATTAAGAAATAATGTATGATCAGTAAATTCGCTGACCAATCCCCAGATAATAAAGCCAATAATACCAAAAATGATCAATAATTTAGCAGCTCTGAATTCAATTTTAGCCGGAACTTCAATATCCAACGCTTTAACTTCCGGTCGCTGCAATTCCGGTTTCCAGTTTTCATTCAGGTTTTTCCTGTCAAATTCACCCGTTTTATTGTGTTTTATTCTTTTGTACAAAACTACCCACAAAGGTATGAAAAAGAAAAGCACCAGAAGGATCTTGGATCCAATAAGGTTTTTATCTGTGGAAACCCAGACAGGCATGGAAATCAGTACAGCATCAAACACAAAATGTAGAATTATCGCTGTCAGCAAACCGAATCGCAGATAAAGGAAGGCAAATAAGAGAGAAGGGATGATCAGTTCCACTACTCTGGCATAAGCTGGCTGAGCTGCATAATTTGCATGTCCTGCCCCAAAAATAAGTGCCTGTAATATAAGACCCAGTATCAGAAAGAGTTTACGCTTATTCAATTTCTGCCCAATCAGCACCATTCCTGCCAGCGGGACAGCTCGGAAAAGTGCTTCTTCCCAGAAGCCCGCATGTAAAGATACAGCCAGAGCTGAAAACCAGGGAAAGGGTGTAGCAAGAAGATTCGGATTTATCAGCAGTGAAGAAGGATTCCACCAGTTCAGGTATCTGGTCGTAAAAAAATAGAATACGGTAATATAGCAAAGTGAAAACACTGTTACAATATAACCACCCAGGGTATTACCTAAAACCCTGTTACTGCCGGCTGTATCTCTGGACCAGACTTTCCAGAACTGAATATGTTCAGGAAAGGCTTTTCTGGTCAAACTTTCAGCAGCAATAAAGGATAAAGCCAGAATTATAAAATCAGTAAGAAACGAAGTGAAATATTGGACAACATTCTGTAATATAAATGCAGATTTTGAAACCGCCGTATCATACCAGAACCAGCTCAAAGGCAGATAATTAAAGGAAGAAATAAATCCCAGGAAAGCAACAACAAATGCCCAGAAGACACCCTGCTTCCAGATAAGCCATTTTTTCCGCATCAAAAGGAATATTCCCAGCAGGATCCCCCCAAAACCGTAAAATACTGCCATGGCAATCTGCCCTCCGGTAGCAATTGTGTTATTGGCAGACCGCATTTCCGCATACCTCCTGCTGAAAGCTTCCGGGATCTTGATATAATTTGTTAATTCCGTTATTTTGTCGCCACTTACGGTTGTCCTTAATCTATATCTGGCTTCATTAATAGAAGCATCTTTCCTTTCGTAAACAAAAGTGTGATCTATTCTGCCGCTTATAACCTGATTGCTTTTTTCTTCAATCAGTTCAAATTGACTGAGATCAATATTCCAGACATTTAAAAGAAAATTTTCAGCCAGTATTATTGCTACCTCACGGGAAACATTTTTCCCCGTCTGGGTTTCAGGAAGTATTTCCCGGAAACTGTAAGGCTCACCTTCCGGTGTAAAGGAAATCTTAGCCTCTCTGGTCTCATTCTCCTGAAATAACCTAACTTCCCACCTATAGGGCTTATAAAGATCTTCCTGCAGCATTTGGTTAAAAACAGCTTTTCCTCCACCTTCCAGCTCAACATAAATCTGAGTATAATAATCACTGTTGAATATTGCCACAGATTCAAATTCCGCTGGTCCTAAATCTAAATCTCTACTTAACTTTTCAGCCTCTTCCAGGGCTTCACCGCGGCTCATGGAGATACTGATATTAACAAAGGACATTACTTTGGGAAAATAATCTGTTAGAAATATCACTCCAGCTACTGCAAGAATAATCAAAATTATCCAGAATAAAGGTTTTTTAAACATAATTGCACCTCTTATTTTTTTGGCATTAATATAGATTTGTTCAAAACTTGTAAATATTTTATTGAGCTGACCGAAAAAAATCTCCTTCATCAGTTTTAGAAAATATGTTATTAAGAAGCGATCGCCTGAATTCCTTGTACTGCATCATAATGGCATAGTTTTCAAAAACGATCTGCTTGCTGGCTCTGGTAGCCCTTCATTCAAAAAAGCTGACGATAAATGATAGCACATGAGAATCAGACGAAAAACAAAGATAATAATAAAAGCCGGTAAAATATACGAATATAGACCAAAATCAAATTTCTTTTTTTCATATGCTTTCTTTATCGTGATCCTGGCAAAGAATTTAAGGTCGGAATCAAATGTCAGATTAATGATCGAAAGATATTCAGAAAAACTTGACATAGAAATCACCTTATCAATTTTACTTACCGGTAGGTAAGGAGGATCAATGATCAATACCAAAGAAGTTATTCTAAAAACTGCACTCCGTTTGTTCTTGCAGAAAGGTTTCTATCATGTCTCCATGAATATGATAGCAGCGGAAATTGGCATTTCCAAACCAGCCATTTACCATCATTTCAGAAATAAGGATGCGATGGTGGAAGGTGTTTTGGATTATTTCACAGAAAAAATGGATGAATGGAGCAAAGAATATTTTGCCAACTTAAAATCTGGTGTGGATTTTATCGAGAGAATGTTTCGAGCCATACCTATTTTTAAAGATGTGGAAACTGTTCTTCTGGATGAAACAGCAGAATCATATCCATATTCTTATAACGATCTTTTAACTATTCTCAGTAAATATAAACCAGAATTCCGGAGTCGAATTGCCCAGGACCAGATGCGAGCTCGGCAGCGATTGCAAAATATAATTCAACAGGCTCAGAGCGAAAATTCTCTACGCCCCGATCTGCAGCCGTCACGCTTTTCGATGCTCATTCAGGCGATCATTGAAGGTAGCGCTTTTCTATGTGAATTGGATCCCAATTTAAATGCAGACGTAGTTTCGAACGAAATGTTTCAGTCATTGTGGAGATTGATCAAAAAATGAGGAGGAGAGATGCAATCAAAAAGAATCTGGACGATGGCTTTGCTGCTTGCTGTCAGCATTATGCTTATATCCTGCGAGAAGCCACAAATCGTCATGTTTGAAAAATTCAAAGGTGGCAAAGCTGCTGTTCTGAAGGAAGATGTGATCATTCCTTTCATTCTGCAGAATTCGCATGTGATTGAAGTAACGGCAATCATCAGAGATAGCCCTTACACAATGATTTTAGATACCGGTGGCATGACTATTCTGGAAAAAAGCGCCAACGATACTCTAAGATTTGAAACGATAGAAATTCCTCAGCAGAATGCAACTCTGGCAATTGTGGATAATCTGCAACTGGGAAATGCCTCAGTGAAAGGAATGAAAGTGGGATTGATTGATTTCAAGGATACTTTCAAATTTGAGCTTCCTGGTATGATTGGTTCGGATTATCTGCGATTTTTCAATGTGGAATTTGATTATCAAAAACAAAACATAATCCTACGAAATTCCACTAAAATGAAAGTAGAAAACGATTTACAACATCTAATGAAAATCAGGATGATCCAACCCTATTTTCCCGGAGTAGATCTACTGATAAACGGAAAACATAAAATCGCTGGCATGATAGACACCGGCTTGTCTTTTGCTTTCGTCTTTCCCGTCAACTGGCTGGAAAGTTTATCTGATGAAGAAAAGGAAAATCTGATAAACCTGGAAGGCTATTTTGTCCATTGGCCCTGGACGGAAGCTCCCCGGAATTATCTCTATTTGATGCCTGAGATAAAGCTGGGAGATTTAGTTTTGGAAAATGTTCCGGTTCTCTTTGCAGAAATTCCTAATTTTCTGAACAGCAGCACTGCTCTCATCGGAAAATATTTTCTGGAAAATTATCTGACGACGATCGATTATCCCAACCGGCAGATAAAGCTGGAAGAAAGGGAAAGATCCAATTACTCACTTCGGTTTAGTTCTGGGGTTCATATTGCCAAAAAAGAAGGAAAACTGGAGATAACAGGTCTTCTGGAAAATTCTCCTGCTTGGGAAGCCGGCATTAGTACCTCCGATGAACTGATCGCAATCAACGGAAAGAATTTTGAGGAAATCACTAAACTAGAAATCACAGATGCGATTATGGACAAAACTATTGCAAAATTTTATATTACAGTTTTGCGGAAGGGAATAGAAGAGGAAATCCTCTTGAAAAAACGTGATTTGTTTGAATGAGTGAATCATCAAATTTCAAAGACACGACAAATATACTCTCTTCTCCGATAAAATAGGAATGTCATTGCCCTGGTTTATTCTCTCTTTCCAAACTCCAGTTCTGAAAAGCATAATTTTTATACGAAACTTTGTTGCTCTAATTGGTATTATAACAACGTCCTCAATATCAATACCCTCATCTTCATCAAAGAAAAAATCAGTGAAAACCGACGACTCTTTCTTAGAAGGAATGCTAGCTGGGAATATATATTACTGTCATTATCCTCAACAACGCGGCATAATCTGGATTGTAATTACCAATAAATTTGCTCTGCTTCATGTTTCACTTCGATGTATAGTATTTGGGGCAAACATTATATCTATTTACAATAGTGCCAAATGTCACCATACTTTT
>LKUH01000024.1 GCA_001412425.1 Candidatus Cloacimonas sp. SDB | reverse complement strand
TCTTTGCGTCTTTCCGTGCTTTGCGGTTAGATTCTTTTACCGCTAAGATCGCTAAGGCGCGAATTCTTAACCTTTTTTAAAAACATATCCCTTTGCGTCTTTCCGTGCTTTGCGGTTAGAATTTTCCACCGCTAAGGTCGCTAAGGCGCTAATTCTTAACCTTTTTTAAAAACATATCCCTTTGCGTCTTTCTGTGCTTTGCGGTTAGAATTTTCCTCAAACACTCACTATAAAACTCATGTTCCGCTTTTAAACCGCGTTGTTCCACTTCTTCCAGAGAATTACAACCGCTCAAATCCACAGCTCTCTGCTCGATGATCTCACCTGTATCAAGCCCTTCATCCACGTAATGCACTGTGATTTTGGTTTCCGGCAATTTATTTTCCCAGGCCCATTCGTAGCCATACAGACCTTGATGTTTAGTTGTATCAGCAGGATGAATGTTAACGATCCTGCGTGGAAATTCTTGAATTAGCTCTGAAGGTAAAACTTTCATATAACCGGCTAAGACTATCATATCGGGATTTTTCTGTTTCAACCATTCCAGTACAAGAGAATTATATTTTTTTATCTTCTTACCTTTGGATGAAATGCAATGAGTTCGAATTCCCATTTCTGTAGCGATTTGCAATCCGGCGGCATCTGCTTTATTAGAAAATACTGCCTGTATTTCGCATACACCTTTAAGAATCCCAGACTTCACATTCCCGGCAATAGCCAGCATATTGCTGCCGCGACCACTGATCATGATAATGATTTTTTTCATAATTTCACCGCTAAGATCGCGAAGACGCGAAGTTGTTGTTATACTTAACTAAAATCCGTAATAATTCCATTGCCATTTTTCCTTTGCGCCTTTCCGTACTTGGCGGTTAGTTTTTTACAGCCGGAAATTCATCCAGCCAGCCAGCTGTTTTGCTGAGTTTTCTAACAAACATCTTGCCCTGATCTCGAGCTTCCTTTGCCTGATGATATTTGAAGATCATCTTGTCGTTTATTGGTCCCAATATCTCGATCTTGCCTGTCTTATGCGACATCACATAGCGGAAGCGTTTACTGTGACCATTCAGTTTTGTTTTTGCCTTTTCGATGATCCGATAACCTTCATATACCGGAATTTGAAAATGTTTTTTTACACGTTTAACCGGTCGGCACTGGAAAACATAATAGGGATTGATGCCGATGGATGTTATCTGATTCTGTAATTTTGCCATCACTTCAGGATCATCATTTACACCCTTTAGCAGAACAGTTTGATTGTTGATTATAATGCCGATTTTTTTCAAACACTGAACAGCTTCGATCAATTCGGACGATATTTCCCTGGGATGATCGATCTGCAGCACAAAATAGATCTGCTTTTTGTGATTGTGCTGCTCTAATATCTCCAACAATTCCTCATCCTGGGCAATTCGCTCAGGATGATAAACCGGTACTTTTGTACCGAATCTGATAAAATCAAGTTGGGGTAAAGAAGAAAATATTTCCAGAAAATTCCTTAAAACGCGATTGGAAAGAACCAGTGGATCACCTCCGGAAATCAATATATTGTTAACTTCAGGATGTTCTTTGATATAATTAACAGCTCTATCCAAATTGTTGAAAATCTCTTTTTTGGAAATTCCAACCAGTCTTTTTCGAAAACAAAATCGGCAGTAGCTGGCACATTGCTGAGTGGAAAGGATCAAAACCGTTTGCGGATACTTATGCTGGAATCCTAAGAATTTTGTATTATGCTTTTCACCGCTTGTGTCATAGGAACCCAGAATATTCATTTCATATTTGGAAGGCACAACTATTTTCCTGAGTGGATCATCTGGATCGGCAGGATCGATCAGAGACAAATAAGACCTGGAAATACTCATTGGATGACGCTTGATGACTTTTCTCAGAGTTTTCACATCTTTCCTGTCAAAAGAAATGAATTTATTTAATTCTTCAATAGTCGTTATATTTTTCTTCAAATTCTTTTTCCAATACATCTCAATCCTCCTTTCCGAAAATTTCTACAATTATACTTTAAGTCTACTTCCTCCTTTTGCCAATATCTTTTCGATAGAACATCTTTTTAAAATGGAATTTATTTACTCTTTCATAAGCTTTCTGGATGGCTTCATTTAGACTTTCAGCCTGTGCCACCACATTCAGCACGCGTCCGCCGGCAGTGAAAATCTTCTGGTTTTCTTTTTTTGTACCTGCATGGAACAATATAACATCATCTGCAATATTATCAAGTCCGAATATCTGATACCCTTTCTTATATTCGTAAGGATACCCTCCAGAGACAAGTACTACATCTATATAAGTTTCCTGATGAAACTGCATTTTTAATTCAGGTAAGCTGCCATCAAAGCAGGATAACACAAGTTGCGCAAAATCATTTTTAAGTGCCGGCAGCACAACTTCCGTTTCCGGATCTCCCAGGCGAACGTTGTATTCCAGCAGTTTCGGACCAGATTCGGTGATCATCAAACCGAAATAAAGCACTCCCCGATAATTCATTCGCTCTTGTTGAATCCCCTGCAGAGTTGGTTTAATAATATCTTGTACAATTGCTGATTTAAGTTTTGGCGTAAAGAACGGGACCGGACAAAAGGCACCCATTCCTCCGGTGTTAGGTCCTTTATCGTTCTCCAACAACTGTTTATGATCCTGTGAAGGTTGCAAAAGCTGATAATCAATTCCATCTGTAAAAGCCAGAATGGAAAGTTCGTCTCCCAGCAGTTTTTCTTCAATCAGGTAGGAAGCTTCTGTACCATACTTGTACTGAATATCAATTATTGCCTTTTGAGCTTCTTCCCGGCAATTGCAGACGTAAACACCTTTCCCGGCAGCCAGGCCATTATATTTGATCACACAGTTACCCTGCAGTTTATCAATAACTTTTTGATATTTTTTCGGAGTGTTTGCAAATTTTGATAAATCTTCACTTTTATAATTTAGAAGACCCTCATCAAAACTGATATTGCCAAATTCCCAGAAATCAGCGGTTGCAACACCGTATTGCCGCATAAAACGTTTAGCAAAAATTTTGGAACCTTCCAATAGCGCACCGGTTTTGTCAGGACCGAAAACTTTGATACCTGTATCGGAAAAAAAATCTACAATGCCGTTTACCAGAGGATCTTCGGGTCCAACAAAAATCAAATCAATTTTTTCTTTCAGGCAGAATTGTTTGATCTTTTCAAAATCACGTAAATCTATATTAACATTATTTCTGGTACCACCATTTCCAGGAATAGTATAAACTTTTGTAACCAGGTTACTTTGTTCTAATTTCCAGGTTAGGGCATGCTCCCTACCGCCTGAACCAAGTACTGCAATTTTCATAATACTCCTTTTCACCGCTAAGCTCGCTAAGACGCAAAGCTAAAGTTTGTTAACCTTTCTGTGAATACCATTTTTTATTAATTCAACGTTAAAATTGATCACATAACCTAATCGTTTATCGGAAAGTTTGAGATAAGAAATTAGCTGAGCGATATGAACCGGTAGAATTATTTCAACTGCTTTCAATTCTATGATTATTTCGTTTTCAACTAAAATGTCTAATCTATAACCCTCTTCGATAAGTTTTCCTTTGTACTTAACTGGTAATTTTACCTGTCTCTCAACTTTTAATCCTCTTTCAAGCAATTCTAATATGAGACATCTTTCATATGCAGACTCGAGTAAGCCAGGCCCTAATTCCTTATGCACTTGATAGGCTGCATCAACTATTTGTTTTCCAATTTCTTCAAGGTTTTCTCTTTCCATTTCTGCTTTTTTTTTACCGCTAAGGTCGCTAAGGCGCAAATAACCCAAAAATTTACTTTTTCACTTATTCTTTCCTTTGCGTCT
>LKUH01000023.1 GCA_001412425.1 Candidatus Cloacimonas sp. SDB | reverse complement strand
TCGCGGCTTTTTTTAATCTGCTTAGTTTTTCTGTAACTTCTTTTTCTGCACGATTGCTTTTCACTTCTTCCAATTTTTTCACCTGTTGTTTTTCAATCTCCGGATTCACTTTAAGTAAATCTTTCATAGTCTCTTCTTCAGATTGAAATTCATTAACTCCTACTACTATTCTTTTTTTATTCTCCACATCTTTCTGATATTGATAAGCGCTATTTTGTATCTCTTTCTGAACAAAGCCCTTTTCTATAGCTTTTGGTGCGCCTCCCAGCTTATCGATTTGATTAATATATTCCATCACTGCATCTTCAATTTCTTTAGTCATCTTCTCAATGTAATAAGAACCTGCCAGTGGATCTATGGTTTCGGTAACACCACTTTCATGGGCAATAATCTGTTGTGTTCTTAGGGCAATTCTCACTGATTTTTGTGACGGTAAAGAAAGAGCTTCATCTCTTGAATTAGTATGTAAGGACTGAGTTCCTCCAAGAACTGCTGCCAAGGCTTGCAAGGTAACCCTGATAATATTGTTGTCTGGTTGCTGAGCAGTAAGAGTACAGCCAGCGGTTTGAGTATGAAAACGAAGCATCAGAGATTTTGGTTTTTTCGCGCCAAATCGTTCCCTCATGATATTAGCCCATAGCTTTCTGGCTGCCCTAAATTTTGCAACTTCCTCAAATAAATCATTATGAGCATTAAAGAAAAAGGATAACCTTGGGGCAAAGTTATCTACATCCAAACCTTTTTTTACTGCTGCATCAACATAGGCAATTCCATTTGCCAGAGTAAAAGCAATCTCCTGTATTGCGGTAGAACCGGCCTCTCTTATATGATAACCACTTATACTGATAGTATTCCACCTTGGTAAATTCTTTGAACAATAATCAAAGATATCAGTAATTAGCCTCATTGATGGTAGGGGAGGGAAAATATAGGTACCTCTGGCAATATATTCTTTCAGAATGTCATTTTGGATTGTTCCATTTAATTTATCGGCTGATACACCCTGTTTTTCTGCTACTGCTATGTACATGGCCAGCAAAACAGCAGCAGGTGCATTAATGGTCATGGAAGTGCTTACTTTTTCCAGTGGTATACCTTCAAATAATATTTCCATATCTTTTAGTGAATCGATTGCTACCCCAACTTTGCCTACCTCTCCATGAGACATTGAATGATCGGAATCATAACCAATTTGTGTTGGTAAATCAAAGGCAATGCTCAATCCTGTCTGGCCATTTTTCAGCAAATATTTATATCTTTTATTTGATTCTTCAGCATCTCCAAAGCCAGCATATTGTCTCATTGTCCAAAACCTACCGCGATACATGGTTGGCTGCACTCCTCTGGTATAAGGGTAATCCCCGGGATAGCCTATATCTTCCAGATATTTGATATTATCCAGATCCAGAGGGTCATATAACCGTTTTACCTCCTTGTTAGATCCAGTCACGAATTTCTCTTTTCGCTCGGGAAATCTATCTAAAACTTTTGCCAGGGTCTTATCAGACCACTGTTTTTGGGCTTCTTTTATTTCTTTATAATCCACGCTTTAAATTCCTCCTCCT
>LKUH01000022.1 GCA_001412425.1 Candidatus Cloacimonas sp. SDB | reverse complement strand
CTGGCAAGAGGGCTTATTTTTTACCGATGATTCTGCAATTCTGGAACATTATGGAGAAAAAGTACAAATATTTGAATGTTCTGCAGAGAATTTTAAAATTACCTTACCTCAAGATATTCTATTAGCCGAGAAATTATTATAATGCCAGGAGAATAAATGTTACTAAATAGTTTAATTAAACTAAAACTCCATCTGCCAATCCCGGTATTTGGACTGGGCTGTGGTGTGTTGGGCATGAGTCTAAGTAAAGTAAGTATTAATCTGGGAAAATATGCTGCCACTCTTCTGAAAGCGCTTGAATACAGAGGTTACGATTCCACTGGGGCAATATTCCAAGGTGATAAACAGAAAATTAAGCTTCTAAAAGATGTCGGGGCACCCAGTACTCTGGTAAAAACGCTGGGTATAGATAATCAGCCTGGACGTATCTTCTGCGGTCAGGTAAGATGGGCAACTTTCGGTCCAGTTACACCCAAAAATGCGCAACCTCATGAAGTGAAATGCAAAAAACATCTTTATGGAGCACATAATGGGAACATTACCAATACTACTGAATTAAAGAAATTTCTGCTGTCACAGGGGCATAATATTGTTTCTGATAACGATGGTGAAATGTTAGTCCACACTATTGAGCATTATTTTGATATTGAACTGGTAAAATTTCCTGTAAAACAACATAGGGAAACAGCAATAAGAAGAGAATGCCTGCAGAAGGCAATTATTAAAAGCTCCGATAAGGTTGTCGGATCCTACGCAGCGGTTGTAGTAGATCCCGTTACAGAATATTCTTATGCAATTAAGGCAGGTAGTAGTTTGTATTTTGGTGTAGGAGAAGTTGAGGACAATAAATTTACTTTAGCCTCCTCCGATCTTACAGCTGTTCTTAAATTTACCAAGCAACTGGTAAATTTAAGGCAGGGGGAATTTATTGAATTCAATAAAGCTGAATTCCAGATTTATGCTTTAAAAAAACTTAGAATCAAAGTTCCCAAAAGTGAAACTGTTACTTATAATCCCGGTGATAAGATCAGCAGAATATCTGTAAGATCCAGACTGAGAGCTGAGGATACCGAGCTTAAACCACCTTATAAATACTTTCTGGAACAGGAGATCCATGCAGAAGTAGAATCAACCGGAAAACTTATTAAACTTTTTCATGGAGGTTCTAATACTGGAAAAAGAATGATCAGACTGCTTAAAAAAGTTGATCTGCTGAATAAAATGACAGAAATTTGTAATAGAATACAGGCAACAGATGATTATGCAAAACAGACAAAAATTTTCAATGAATTTGAAAAGTCTTCAGATATCGAAAAATTTTATACTAAGATACAAACAAATTACCAAGCAATTTATAATGAACTGGTTAAAGAGAATTTTGAAAAGAAATACTTTTTCTCCAGTGATAAAAACATCTTTATTGAGCTTCTTAATTCACATTTCAATAAAAGAAAATTGCTGGTAGCAAAAGCACTGGATTCCATTACGGAATTGGATGATGTCAGAGAATTCAATAAAAGTGTGGAAAATTTCCTGAAAATGTTGCAGCATACTTACAATAACAGCAGGAACATCTACTTGGTTGCTTGCGGAACTTCTTATCACGCCTCTCTTATTGCAGCTTTATTCTTTAATGAAATTGCTAATGTAGATATAATCCCTGTACTGCCCGGAAATTTTCGAGGATTATATTCTCATAGTTTAAGACCAGATGATATAATTATCGGAATTTCTCAAAGTGGAGAGACTAAAGATCTTATAGATATTTTTGACCATGTTGATGACCAGGAGATGGATATCAAAAAAGTTGTTCTGTTGAATAATTTGAACTCCACCCTGGGACAGGAAAAAAGCGATGTAACCATACCTATCTATTGCGGCCCAGAAATAGCTGTTCCGGCCACAAAAAGTTTTATAAATCAAATAACCCTTTTTTATTATCTGGCCATTAAAATTGCCGAAAAGAAATTATCGGACTGCACTTCCAAGAGCAGTAAAAAATGTCTTGAACTGGAAAAAAGAGTTAAAATGAGATTGAATTCTCTCGATTTCATTCCTAAACTTATTAAAGAAACATTGGAAACAACTGAGGAGCAAATAGAATTTGTTACCAGCAAAATTTACTTTGAGCCTTCCATGCATCTTCTGGCAACAAAGATCTTAGGAGTAGCTAAAGAGGGAGCTCTAAAAATCAGGGAAACACTGCTAAATCATGCTGAGGGTGGTGAAGCATCAGAATTTAAACACGGACCCAATACAATTCTGGGAAAAAATACTGTTTTTGGTATTAAGAATATTAGGGCAATGATCAAACATTACAATGAGAATATTGATCGTATGTATATTCTGGCGGATCAGAAGAAAGTTTCCTCAAAAGAAACAAGAAAAATTTCCAGAGCTATTTCTAATTATGTTTTCAAACAATCCTATCCCTTTGATCTTTCTCCAGCAGCAGCTGAACTTTTTGAAGAAGTGATAAAGGAATTTGATTTTTTTGAAACAGCCTTTCGCAACTATCCCCTCATCTACATTACTGGCCCGGAAGAAAAAGATGTAAATTTAACTATTTCACAGATCAATACTCACAAGATAAGGGGAGCTGATACTTTTGTAATAGCTGAAGAAAATGATGACCTGCTGGAAAATGCGCGGACCAATCCTCACGATGAAGGCTATTATGGCTGGGGCTACATTACACTTCCCAAAACCGGAGATACTTTATTAACCGTGTTCTCTGCTACAATAGTCCTTCAGCTGCTGGCTTTAAGGATGAGTGAAAAAAAAATGGAAAAACTCGACAGATTGAGAATTTCTGATCACGGTGTTCACCCTGATGTTCCTAAAAATGTATCAAAATCAATAACGGTTGATTAAGGAATTTCTATGAGAATAGGATTTGGTTATGATGTTCATAGATTGGTTAAGAACAGAATTCTATTTCTGGGTGGTGTTAAAATTGAACATGATAAGGGCTTGCTCGGTCATTCAGATGCAGATGTAGTTCTTCATGCAGTTATCGATTCTGTGTTGGGAGCTCTTGCCAAAGGCGATATCGGAACTCATTTTCCTGATAACGATGCAGAATTCAAAAACATAAACAGCAGATTACTCCTGCAGAAAATCACTGATATTATGCAGATAGAGGGCTTTAAAATTGGAAATCTTGATGTGACAGTTTGCATTGAAAAACCTAAGTTGAAAGAATATATTCCCTTAATGAGAAAGAACCTGGCTGCCGATCTAAACTGTGATATTAATTTGATCTCCGTAAAAGCTACTACGGAAGAAGGACTTGGAGTCAGCGGAAAAAGTGCAGGAATTTCTGCTTATGCCGTGGTGCTGCTTAAATCTCTATAAATGAAACCCGAACTACTTCTGCCGGTCAGCAATGTTGAAACTTTTTTTGCAGCTTGTGAAGGTGGAGCTGATGCGGTATATCTGGGCCTAAAAAAATTTAATGCTCGCGGCAAAGCACCAAATTTCAATCTTTTTCAATTACAAGCCCTGTTGAAAGAAGCAAAAAAAAACAATGTAAAAGTCTACCTTACTCTTAATACTCTCATAAAAAACTCCGAATTACCTGAGCTGATTAATGTTCTATATCAACTTTCCCAATCGGAGATTTCAGCAGTAATTATTCAGGATTGGGGAGTCTATTATCTTATAAATAAGTTCTTTCAAAATATTCCTGTTCATGCCAGTACCCAGATGGGCAACCATAATTCTATCGGAACTCAATATTCGCATAAAAAAAAAATTCAACGCGTAATACTGGCACGTGAATTGACCTGGAAGGAATTAACTACAATAAAAAAACGCTCACAAGTTGAACTGGAATTGTTCGTTCACGGAGCTTTATGTTATTCATTTTCTGGAATGTGTCTTTTCAGCAGCTTTAACGGCGGTATGAGTGCCAACCGGGGTTTATGCACTCAACCCTGCAGAAGATTATACAGTTCTGAGAATAATTCCTCCCAATACCTGTTCAGCCTGAAGGATCTGCAATTGATGAAAAAGATTCCACAACTGCTAGACCTGAATTTAACTTCGCTTAAAATCGAAGGAAGGATGAAATCGGCAGAATATGTTTATCAGACAGCCCGAGCTTACCGGCTTGCTCTGGATGAACCGCATAGAATTGAAGAAGCAAAAGAAATCTTAAATTCTGATTTCGGCAGAAAGAAAACTGCATATTTCATGGGCAGAAATGTTTCTAAGGCAATAACTCAAGATCCCTATATTGGTATTCTTATCGGAAGAATTAAAAATGTTTTTGCCGATGGCTTCAGCTTTAAAACAGAGCATGATCTCAATTTAATGAATCGTTTGCGAATTCTCTCTGCAGACGGCACCAATTCAGCTGCAATAAAAATTAAGGAAATGTATGTAAATGGGCAGCAGCAGGAAAAGGTTTCTGCTTGCTCAGAGGTTAAAATAATCACCGATAAAATACAACAAGCCCAGCTTAATGATAAAGTATTTTTACTCAGCTTTCTTCAGAAAAAATTTCCAGCCAGGTTTAAGCGGGAAGGGAAACAAGTTAAATTGCAATTAGCTGATAATAAAATGCGAAACATCATGAATCGGATCGGTTCGCCGAAAATCCCGAAATTTCAACAGATATTTGTTAGAATAAATCAACTGAAATGGTTGAACAAAATGTATTTTGAAGATCTTGATAAATTAATCCTGAATTTGACAAAAACAGAATGGGAAAATTTTAACCTGAAAAATAACTTTATTAAACAGAATATTTTTAAGTTCATAATACAGCTTCCTAAATTCATTCCGGAAGATTACATTTCCTATTATCGGGACCTTGCTCAATATTTTTACCGCAATAGCATAAAGCAGTTTATGATCAGTCATGTCTCTCAAAAACATATTCTTCCCAATCAGAGAGACATTCAAATTTACAGTTCGGAGAATGTTTATGCTCTTAATGATGCCAGTATACAATTCCTGAAAGAAGAAGGTTTTACATCCTGGATCTATCCTTTTGAGAATGATTACCAAAATTTGATCAACGGAAAAGACAGAAGTGGTGTAATTCCTGTTTTTTTTCTGCCGGAATTATTTTATTCCAGAATGCCGATTCAAATTGATGATAATGTCAGCTTCAAAGATATATATGGATCATATATAAAACTGGTCAGAGATGGACAGACTATTGTGATTCCGGAAAAACCAGTAGCTTTATTGCAGCATTATAACAAGTTTATCAAAAACGGATTTAGAAGGTTTCTGCTAGATCTTTCCTATCAACATCCTTCTCAAAAGACGTTTAGAAGACTGGTTAAAAATTTATTGAATTCTTCCAAAGAACATGATTCTGTCATTTTTAATTTCAAAGCCGGATTAAAATAGCATTTTGAAGACGGATATTATTAAGTTAGACGGAGTACTTAAGTAATCGGCGAATTTAATCTATATCAAGGTTTTTAATCTTCGCGTATAAGGTATTACGGTCTATACCAAGAATTTTTGCTGCTTTAGATTTATTATATTTAACATCTTCCAATACTTGTGTGATAATTTTTTTCTCAGTATCATTGTTGAGTTCCGAAATTATTTCAGAAAGTGTTGAATCACCTGCATTTATCTTCTGCATGGATTCTTCAAAATTATTTAAATTATCGGCAGGATTGGTATTAGTTTCAAATTTCAGGAATTCAGGAAGTATCAATTCAGTTTCACATAACAGTACTGCTCTTCTAATGGTATGTTTTAATTCTCGAATGTTGCCAGGCCAGTCATACTCCAGCAATCTGCGCAAAGCTTCCGTAGTAAATCCCTTTATGTCTTTATTTAATTCTTCATTTGCTTCGCGCAAAAATTCAGCTGCCAAAATTGGCAGATCATTTTTTCTTTCTTGTAACAGAGGAAGAGTGATCTTAAATTCACTCAATCTGTGAAACAGGTCTTCTCTGAAACTACCTTCTCTTACCATATCAAGTAAATTCAGATTAGTTGCAACAATAATTCGAATATCAACATCAATTGTTTTATTCCCGCCTATGCGGCGCAATTTTCTTTCCTGTATAACTCTAAGAAGTTTAGCTTGTGCTGCCAGAGGAAGATTAGAAATCTCATCCAGAAATAAAGTACCGCTGTCTGCAAGTTCAAATTCACCTTTTTTATGTGTGTCAGCACCCGTAAATGCTCCTTTCTCATAACCCAAAAGTTCGCTTTCAACCAGAGTTTCAGGAATTGCTCCGCAATCCACAGCAATGAAAGGGTTGTCTGCTCTTTTGCTTTTACGGTGGATCATGTTGGCGATCACTTCTTTACCAGTACCGCTTTTACCCTGAATAATAACACTTATATTTGTAGGTGCAACCAGCTCAACTTGTTTAATTATTTTTTTTATTTCTGGACTATTACCCATGACTTTATGCAACTCGGATTGCTCATGCAGTTTTTCCCTGAGTATTTTTACTTCCTTGTTCAATTTATAAGTTTTTAAAGCTCGTTTAACGGTATGGATCAATTCCTCGTTATCAAAAGGTTTAGTAATATAATCATAGGCTCCGTCTTTAATGGTTTTCACAGCGCTTTTAACATCTCCGTAAGCAGTTATCATTATTACAATTATATCTTCATTAATCTCTTTCAGCAATTTTAAAACTTCCATGCCATTTTTACCGGGTAATCTGATATCCAGAAGCACCAGATCAGGTATTCTGTTTTTCACTTTTTTTAGAGCATCAAGTCCGTTCCCAACACATTCCACTTCATAACCCTTCTCCTGCAATATATTCGATAAGATAAACTGCATATTTTCATTATCATCAACAACAAGTATATATTCCATAAATTTCCTTAAAAACTGCTCTCTATTTTAAAACTTATGATCACATCGGTTCCTCTGCCTTTTTCAGATTCTATAACCAGAGTACCATTGTGATCGATGATGATCTGGTGAGCCAGACTTAGTCCCAGACCCACACCATCTTCTTTTGTGGTGAAAAAAGGATCAAATATTTTCTTTAAAACTTTATCTGAAATTCCTGTACCGGTATCTGAAATTATTATTTCCAATTTGTCTTCAGAAATTTGTTCCTTAATTTTTAGTTTTCCGCCCGTGGGCATTGCCTGTAAGGAATTCAGGATTAAATTGAGAAAAGCTTGTTCCAGCCATTTTTTATCAATAAGCAGATCCGGACTGTCTTTGCTGAACTCCAGTTCAACTTCAACATTGCTTTTTTGACATCTTGCTGCTACACTTTTAATAACACTGTTAAGAACTTGATTTATGCTGCCTTTCTTTAAATTCATTACACGTGGATTGGCAAAATCAAGTAATCCCTTAATGATAGAATTAGCCTTTTCAGATTCATCTATAATTATCTTCAGATATTTTTTTAGATCATCATCCCTGGTGATCTTACTTATGCATACCTGGGCGGATGAACTTATATTCCCCAGCGGGTTTCTGATCTCATGGGCAATGCCAGCCGCTAATTCTCCTACTCCGGCAAGTCTTTCCGATCTGATAAGTTGATGCTCAATTTTTTTTCTTTCTCGGATTTCCTTTTTCAAACTCTCATTGGAAATTGTGAGATCCTTTGTTTTAGCTGCCACAAGTTCTCTTAGTTTAATGTTTGCTTTGTGTTTGATTTTATAAAAATGATATATGATAAAAGCTATAGCTCCCATTAAGAATAATATTGAATATAGTCTCCACTTTACCAGTTTCTGCTTATCGACAAAAAGTCTATAAATCTCATTATCTTTCTGAAGCAGCTCAATTTGTGTTTCCTGTTGTTCCAGAAGATGTTCAACTTCGTAGGTAGTCTGCATTCCAGAGATTTTTTCGATTTTTTCCTTATTGAAAATGCTGTCCTTAATACTTGAGTATAATTTGTAATAAACTAAAGCATCTTTATAATTATTCTGATCAAAATGAAGATCGGAAAGTTTTCTATATATTTCAATCAGGAGATCTTTTGTTTCAATCTCTCTGGCAATTTTCAGACCTTCGCTGAGATATTCTTGCGCCAGATCATATTTTTTCATTATCAAATAAACTGTACCAATATTGTTCAATGAGGCTGCAGAACCTTTTTTAAAGCCGATCTGGCGGAACATTTCCAGGGCTTCCCAGTGGTATTCCAGAGATTTATCATATTCCTGTATATTTTCGTATACAACTCCAATATTATTAAGAGAATTTGCTATACCATTTTTATATCCAATATCCTGATTAATCTTTAATGATCGTTTATAATATTCTAAAGCTTCATTATACTTCTTCTGATCGTCGTAAATTATCCCGATATTATTAAGCGTGCTGGCAACCCCGATATCATCACCTATTTCTTCTTCAATATCCATTGACTGCAAATAATATTCGATTGCCTTTTCATGATTATTAAGATTTTCGTAGATTATACCAATATTATCAAGCGAGTTTGCTATTCCCTTTCTGTCACCGATTTCTCTGCTTAATTTTAGAGATTTAAGATGATATTCTAAAGATTTATCATAATTACTTAAATCTTTGTAAACAATACCAATATTACCGTATGAACTTGCTATACCGGTTTTATCATCAATTTCCTCATACAATTTTAAAGCTCTTAGCAAATATTCTAAAGACTTGTTATAATTGCTTAAACTTTCATAAACAACCCCGATATTATGAAGAGTAACAGCAATTCCTACTTTATTTTCCAGATCCTCAAAAAGTGTTAAAGACTCCAAATAATATTCCAGAGCATTTTCTAATTGATCAATTTCATCATATACAATCGCAATATTATTCAAAGAAGCTACTATTTCCTCTTTATCTCCCAGTTCTTTCCTGATCTGAAGTGCTTTTTCAAAGTAATCGAGAGCATTTTCGTAATCCTGCAGAAAATAATAACCAACACCAATATTGTTCAATGACTGTGCTTCACCTAATCTATATTCTATTCTTTGTGCTAATTCATAGGCTTCACGACTGTATTTAAAAGTGCTCTCGGAAGATTCGCCCCAATATAATTTACCCAGCTCATTCAGAATGTGTACTTTCTGTTTATCCCCTGATATTTCTAATAGATTTTGCAGACTATCAACTTGTGAATTATAGGAAAACAATACGGTTGTAACAAAAAAACATAATGAAATTATTATTATTATTTTCATTCTGATCTCTCAAACTTAATTAGATAAATATTTTTAGGTTTAATTATTGTCATTTCTTTTTTGAAATAAATATAAAAAGAAGCGCAAGATACCCTGCGCTTCTTTTTTCAGAAAACAAAATTTTACTGTAAAAGAACCATCTTTTTTGTCTGCGTCTCTTTGCCACTTCTCAACTTGTAGAAATAAACACCACTGGAAACCGACTGATCATTGTCATCAGTTCCGTTCCACTTTGCCACATAATCACCTTCTGTAACAAAATCGTTAACCAGCGTCTTTACCTTCTGACCCTTGATGTTGAAGACTTCCAGTTTTACATCAGTATCTGCTTTTACCTGATACTTGATGGTTGTTTCCGGATTGAAAGGATTGGGATA
>LKUH01000021.1 GCA_001412425.1 Candidatus Cloacimonas sp. SDB | reverse complement strand
AAAGACAGGCAAAAAACCAGGCAGGCTATTAAAAGCAGCCTTAAAACTTTGATTGCACTGGCACCTGCCATTTTAGCGGTTATCCTGCTGATCGGATTGATTTACGGGTTTTTTGCTGATAAGATATCTCTGCTTTTTGGTGCAAGTGGAGGATTAACAGGATTTTTTCTTATCGCCATTATCGGAAGCATCATCCATCTGCCTGCTCTGCTGGCCTTCCCGCTGGCTGGTTCATTTTGGGCGGAAGGTGCTACTGTAAGCTCTGTAGCAGTTTTTATTACCACGCTGACGATGATCGGATTTGTCACTTTACCTCTGGAAATTAAAACTATGGGTAAGAAATTTGCCATCTACCGTAATTTGTTCAGTTTCATATTTGCCCTTGTTATTGCCCTTCTGATGGGGGTGATATTATGACAAAAAAGAAAAATAAAGGCTGGCTCTATTTTGGATTGATCTTGCTGATCTCAATTTTAGCGAGTATCTTTAATCCCCATAAAGCACCTGTTATATTTCAAACCTCATTGGATTATTTTATCCAGATGGTCATCATTTTTCCGGCTGTTTTGATATTGATGGGACTGTTTTCTGTCTGGATCTCGAATGAGTTCATCATCAGTCATTTGGGCAAAAATTCCGGTTTAAAGGGTATTCTAATCTCCTTTGTTCTGGGCACAATTCCTACCGGACCGCTTTTTATAGCATTTCCTATTGCTCGTACAATCTGGAGAAAAGGTGCACGCACCAGCAACATAGTAGTTTTTCTTTCAGCCTGGGCTTGTATAAAAATTCCCCAGGAACTCGTAGAATTGCAGTTCATGGGGGTGAACTTCATGGCAGTACGTTTGATTTTATCTATTGTTTTCATTACCTTGATGGGATTTGTGATTGATAGAATGATAAAAAAGAAAGAAGAACTATAAGTATGTTAATCAACATTTGCCAAACGAAAAAATGGAACATCCTGTTATTGTTATTTCTTTCTATTTATTCCGTTCCATCGGCTTTTAGAGGTTCAAATGCATCAGAGATTTTCTCGATATATTCTGGCGAACAGTGAAGTCGGTTACATTACTTTTCTGGAAGGGATCGGCAATCAGAAACCTTTATGGTTTGAAGCGAAAATGGTTCCGAATTATCTGATACGCATCAGGGAAGATTCCCGCACCGGGGCGGTTTTAACACCTAAAGTAATAATCCGAATGTACAGGGAGGATTCTGAACCTGTTTCTACGCCCAGCTATTTGCCGCAAATCACAATCTACCATCAATTGCTGAATTTTGACCCGTTGAAATCCAATATTTTCTACTTATTCGGGCGCATCGTTCACCATTCCAATGGACAGGACGGAGACTTTTTTCAGGAAGATGGTTCTATAAATACTAAAAATGGTTCTTTTTCAACTAATTATCTAGAAATTGGTTTCTTTTGGGCCAAGCTATTTGCCTTTCAGCAGAATGCAACAGAATTCTATCGTACCTCACTTGAGTATCATCCCGAATCATTGCAGGATAAAGTTTTGAATGACAGGTACGGCAATTTAAGATGGCATAACGATCTGAAATTATTCAAATTTTCCCGGAAAGCGTTCACTTCCATATTTTCCGGTAAAGAGTTAAATGATAATGATTTTGATAAAAGCATAAAACGACCCCAGATGAGAGCAGAAATCAATACAACGATAATTTTTGGTGCCATGAAGAATGTCAGAGACTGGGATATTTCCAGGCGGTTAAGCGGTTCTCTGACCTTATCGTATAATCCAGCTTTTTTAGAAGATGTGCGCCTATTTGTGCAATACTTTTACGGACAGGATTATTATAACATTCATTTTGAAAAAATTTTAAGTGAAATCAGGATCGGTTTGATGGCTGATCCGTTTGGAATTTAAATAAAACGGGAGGAAAATGTGAAAAGAATTACAATTATTTTACTGTTAATGTTAAATGTTATTATAGCCTTAACAGCAATGGAAATTAACGGGCGGGAAATCATGCAGAAGGTCTATGAAAGGCCTACAGGCAATGATCAGACCGCTGAGCTGACAATGATTCTCATTAACAGCCGCGGTAACGAGAGGGAGCGCCTTATTCAGCAATATCAGAAGGATTATGGCGATGTTGAAAAGAAAATCATGTTTTTTATCGCTCCGGCAGATGTTCATAACACAGCTTTCATGAACTGGAGTTATACGGAAGCAGGCAAAGACGATGACCAATGGATATATCTGCCCGCTCTTAAAAGAATTAAAAGAATTTCCAGCGACAGCAAAAGCGATTATTTTATGGGTTCGGATTTCACTTATGATGATCTGGGTGACAGGCATCCTGTTCAAGATGAACATACAGTTTTAAGAGAAGAAGAGTTCGAGGGTGAAATGTGTTATGTAGTGGAAAGTATTCCCAAAGAAAATGATTATATCTACTCAAAAACTATCAGTTGGGTAGTTCAGGATAGCTGGCTTGGAAAGAAAAAGGAATTTTATGATGAAGACGGTGATCTGTTGAAAATCCTGACTGTTAAGCAGGTTGAGAAAATAAAAGATTTCGATATTATAACAAATTCGGAAATGCATAATGTGCAATCAGATCACAAGACTATAATGATGCTGAAAGATGTTAAGCTGGACAGTGGTATTGATGACAGCAACTTCACCGAGCGCATGATGAAAAGAGGTTTGTGATTTAGATTTTATTAAAAATGGGAGGAATTAATGAGAAAGATTATATTATTGATCCTGATAATGTCTTTAGGCGCGGCTTTGAATTCAACTCTTAATCAGAGGGGATTTGTGCGTTCTTATCTGGGAATACTCAGCGACGATGAAAGCTTTTCGATTGCGCAGAATACTTTTGATTTGCGGCTGGATTACCGCAAAAATGATCTGAATCTTTATGTGAATCCTGTTCTGAAGTATGATAATCTTTCGGAAGAGCTAACTCTATCTCTGCGGCAGAGTTACATAGATATTTATTTTGCCGATTTTGATCTCAGGATAGGTAAACAGCAGATCGTCTGGGGGAAAGCGGATGGTGTTTTCATTACAGATGTGATCTCTCCGCGCGATCTTTCGGAATTCATTATGCCCGATTTCGAAGAGATCCGGATTGGCATAAATGCTTTGAAGTTCGATTATTATCTGGGTAATTCCACTTTGGAAGCTATCTGGATACCTACTTTCCAGTCGACAATCCAGCCTGATGCAGGTTCTATCTGGTTTCCGGAAACAGGTGAATTTCAGCAACCTGTGCAGATTTCTGAACCGGAAAAGGTGGCTGGAAAATTTTCCAATAGCGATGTAGCAGTAAAATTTTCTCATCTGGGAAGCCTGCTGGATCTGGAGCTGATGACAGCCTATCTGTGGGATGATACACCGGCACAGCATAAATTTCTGCAGGTGGATTCTTCTCTTTTAATAATTCCGAAATATCACCGTTTACCAATGGCAGGTGCCAGTTTTAGCAAAGCTATTAGCGGCGCTGTTGCCAGGATGGAAGCAGCTTACTACTTTGAAAAAAGATTACACACCGCCGATCTGATTACTCATGGTATCTGCCGCAAGGATTATCTGCATTATCTTATCGGCTATGATCATAACTGGTTCAATGTGGATGTGAGTTTTCAGTTCGTGCAGGAATTTATTCGGAATTATGAAGACATCATCACCAAAGATGAATTTACCAACACACTTACTATGATGTTGAATAAAACTTTCCTGCGTGAAACAATGACCCTTAATATTTTCAGTTATTACGGTTTGAATGATGATGATGCCTTGCTGCGTTTGAAATTGAGCTATGATTTCTCGGGTGGGTTGAACATTCTGGCAGGATATAATCTATTTACGGGTGATACCGGAAATTTCGGGCAATTCAATGATAATGATATGGCGTATCTAAAAGTCAGATTGGATTTTTGATCTATCCTACACTTTCACATCGTGGAGTTTTATCGTCCAGTTCTTAAATTCCCGCTGTTTCCAGCTGCCTCTATGATAAACATAACTGGTAATCAAGGGCAGAACAGAGGTAGCTTCAGCAAAAACCATCTGCTCATAAGTAGTATCTACTTTTCCCCAGGAAGAAGCTTCTTTCAACGTTGAACTGGAACAGGCTCCGTCCCGGCTGTCAGCCACAGTTATCTGCACAGCATATTTATGCATGGTAACTTCATGACCCAGAATTTCAGCGCAGACGACTGTATCCTGAGCAAAGTTTTTGGGAACACCACCACCTACCATGAATATTCCGGTTGTTCCTGCTCCGATCTTGATCCTGGTCAATTCCAGGAAATCTTTCACTGAATCGATAGAAAGGTGTTTTTCCGGATTTTCCACCTGATGTTTTACCAGTCCGAAACCGGCACTGCTATCGCTGAAAGCGGGGCAGAAGATCGGAACATTGTTTTCATAAGCTGTCTGGATCAAAGATTCCTTTTTTGCTGAATTTTTGGACAGCCATTTGCCCATTTCCCAGATAAATTCACGAGAGGAATAGGGGCGTGGTTCAAGCTGATCAGCTATTTTCTTGATAGTCATATCGCATTGCTGCAGTTCTTCTTCATCGATAAAAGTGTCATAAATGCGGTCTATGTATAATTCACGCAATTTGTTATCATCAACAAAAGGTGAACCTTTATAATGTTGGAAGCCGAGTGCTTCAAAAAAATCCATATCAATGATGGAAGCACCTGTGGCGATTATCACATCGATCATTTTATTTTTGATCATATCAACATAGATCTGCATACAGCCACCGGCGCTGGTGCTGCCTGCCAGAGTAAGCATGTTCGTGCAATTCTTATCAGCAACCATCATTTCCAGAATATCAGCAGCAACAGCAGTATCGCGGCTGGTAAAGGACATATCACGCATAGAGTTGATCAGCGGGGTCGCATCAAAAGATTTAATATCAATGTGTTTAACAACATCTTTCAGCAATTCATTTTTCTTCATTTTATTTCTCCAAATTTATAGGAAAGTAATTTGTAAATAAGTTTAGCTGCCAGAAAATCGGGTGCTTTATGGTTGGGATCTGGGCATAACTCTACCAGATCAAATCCGACGATATTTCTGTTCTGAGCAACTAGCCGGAGTAATTCCAGCACTGACCACCAATCCAGTCCGCCTGGTTCCGGAGTACCGGTAGAAGGCATTATAGCAGGATCAAATACATCGAGGTCGATAGTAATATACACATTTTGTGACAGTGTAGGGATGATTTTTTTCTGCCAGTTCAGCTGTTTAACAATATCTTTAGCGAAAAATGTTTTTTCCGCCTTCAGCTGTTTTTTTTCAGATACATCCATACTGCGAATTCCCACCTGAGTAAAGGGTAATCCAAGTTCATTAACTCTGGACATTACACAGGCGTGATTATATTTGCTTCCATCATATTCCGGACGCAGATCGGCATGTGCATCCAGCTGCAGTACGGTTAGGTCGTTAAAATTTTGAGCATGAGCTTCGATGGCACCTGTACTGATGGAATGTTCACCGCCAATGGTTACTATGAATTTTTTTTGATTAATGAGGGAAATCACTGAGGTTAGTACAGCTGTGTACATAGATTCCGGTGTCGTTGCTTCAGTTACCGGCTTAAGAGTGTGAATTCCCTGCAGATATACTTCGCTATCGGTTTCTATGTCGTACAATTCCAAATTAGCGGAAGCCTCCAGAATAGCCTGCGGACCTTTATTTGCACCTTTAAGCCAGGTACTGGTACCATCGTAGGGGACAGGTAGAATAACAATTTGAGACTCAGCGAATTTTGTATGAGTTTCAGGTAGATCGCCAAAATTCATAGGTCAATATTCTCAGAAATTACAGGATAGATATAATTTGTGAAGCAGAGGGCTACTAAAGCTGTTCCGTGCGTTTTATGGGGAATGAAAGATTCGATAATGAGTTTCTTTTCTTTTAGCTCGTAATCTTCCTGAAAACCGTTGATATAAAGTTCCTGCAGACTGCTGTTCAGCAGAAGTTCAATCTCGGTTTCAGGATATGATCCGTTATGTTCGCAAACCAGACCGCCATATTTTTCACCTGTTTTTCGGTTGTAGAGCCAGCCGAAAATAATACCGGCTGTAACCTGGGTTCCTGCTTCTCCATGAGCAGCAGCCATAATAGTTTCCATAACCTCACCATGGACAAAATTATCTGGACGGGGTATTTCTGTGGCAATGGCAGGTAAAATTGAAGAGTAAGTCATAATATTGGCTTTTTCAATGCCAGCTTTTTTTAAAGCAAGATGGTAGGAACCTGCGTGAATGGTGATATCACTTTCACCAGTTCCCTGTGTAATAAAGTATTCCCTTGGAATACGGTTACCAATCAGCAAACCTTTCAATTCGCATAACCCTCCTTCGAAAATTAATAAAGTATTTCTAAACAAAACAATCCCGAAAAACACCAACGGGCAGCATACCTTAGTGCATCATGGCAGGAAGAAAATCTTTTAATATTAAAGTTCCACTTTGCAAAAAAAATATCCACTAATGAATCGAAATCGAAATAAGAAATTTTAGCAGTGATTTTCTGTCAAATAAATATATCAATAATTTTAAGAATTCTAACTACTTATGAAGATTGAAGTTATGGACTTTTATAAAAAATATATTTTTACATTAAAATTATTTGACAGGATAATTGAATTTACTTAGTAAAGCTCATCAAATTTATGTTGGAGGCGTTAATGAAAACGTTGAAGGGTTTATACCTGGAAGAAGTTGAATTTGTGCTGGAAAATATGCAGAGAAATTCACAGATAACTGTAAAAAAAGAGACAAGTAATAACAATTCATTCTCTGTAACCTTCGAAAGTGAAGATCTTTACAAAAAGATCGAAGATCTGCTTTATTATAACCAGAAAGACAATGAGTACGAAAACGAATACCGTTCTAAATATAACTCATTTGATGATGATTTTGACGAGGAATAGATGCCTATGAGATATGAATAATATAAATTCCACAGCCGGCTGTTTACGCCGGCTTTTTTTTGATCCAGTTGTTCCGCTGATAGTTGAAATACTATGACAGGGAGTTACTGGATTCACTAACTGGTAACTAGATTGACAATAAATTATGATAAAATGGTCAAAAACATTCCTTTTGCCAAACTGAACTTTGTCTTCAGAGGCAGCAGCTCAGCCACAGGATCAAGTTTATTGTGAAGTTCAGAAAGATACAGCCGGTTTAAAGAACTGGATTTAAGATTGTGATAGTTAATATCCTTCGCTGACGGACAAATTTGACATTAACTGACTTTTCCTGAATATATGAGATGCATATAACTTTGTTTATGCAAATAATTTACTATTATGGTACAGGCTTTGCGTCTTATTAAAAAAAAATCTGGAGTTCTTGATTGTATAGAATCCTAGCAGTATTCTTATTTATTATAGCCTTCCTGCCGCTATCTGGGCAGAATCTGCTGGATGTACCATTTACATCCAATCCTCCTGAGATTGATGGAGCGATCATTAAAGGAGAGTGGGATAATGCTTATTGGCACCACCAATTCTATCAAACTTCTCCCGGCGATAACTCCAAGCCTTCTGAGAAAACTGAAATAGGTATGATGCATGATGATGAAAATTTATATCTGATGGCAAAATTCTTTTTTAAGGATCTGAATAGATTTCGCGATAATCATTGCAGTCGTGATGCAATTTTCACTACCGACCGGTGCTATTTTTATTTCGATACATTCCACAGCAATGAACGAGCCTACTATCTGGGCTGCAACGCCAATGGGGAACAGGCAGATGGAATTGTACTGGAAGAGATCGACACGACCATCGATATTTACTTTATCTCAAAAGCTCAGAAAACTGATTACGGTTTTTCAATAGAGATCCTGCTGCCCTTGAAGAGTATCAAATATAAAAGTGGAAAAAATGTTGAATGGGGATTTTTCTTCAAACGTCTGATTCCCGCTGGGTCAGAAGAAATTTCCAGCCATAAAGTGCAACGAGGTGGTGGTAATTTTTATGATAACTATGCCACAATCCGCTTTACCGAATTACCCAGCAATCGCAACCTGAAGTTAATTCCGGCGATCGTAGCAGATTATGATACATTTGAAGACAATGTAGCAGACGTAGAAAAGACCGAAACAAACCTGGAACCGGAATTGAATATATTTTACGAACCGAATTCCAGTTTGATGACCAGATTCACTTTCAATCCTGATTTCAACATCATCGAAGCTGATGGATTGGAGATAGACGTGAATGATCGATATCCTCGCTATTATCAGGAAAAGCGACCATTTTTTATCGAACAGACAAATCCGTTCCAAACCGATGTGAATATCTTCTACACCAGGCAGATCGTGAATCCAATAGCAGGAGCTAAACTTTCCGGGTCATTTGGTAGGACATCGGTTTTAGCGCTGGCAGCCGTTGATGAAGATGTGCCAGGCGATCGGTTCTTTGCTATGGGAGAACCGGCTTTTAAAACGGAAAATGCCATTTTCGGCTTTGCCAGCGTAAGCCGTAAATACGGCGGGAACGGATTTCTGCGCAGCGCAGCTGCACTCAGACGTTTTGACGACCTGAACAATATCGTTCTCAGCTTCGATGCCAGTAAACGCTTTTCCGAAGTTATCAATGCCGATTTTCAGCTGGCAGGATCGATCAATGAGTTAAATTACAGCACAGGAAAACTGAAGAGAAAACGGGGAATCGCTGCTGCTTTTGATGCTGATTTCTACAATGGCAAATGGTTCATCAACAACCAAGTTAAAGCTGTTTCAAAAGAATTCCAAGCCGATCTGGGTTTCCTGGAAGATGTCGACCTGGTCTTATATAAGAACCAACTGGAATATCAGATCCATGCCGATACAGATGATGACCTGATACGCTACATGGAATTTGCTTCCAGTCAAAATATCAAATCCACTTTCGATCTTCAGAATGTGAAATCGCATTATTGGGAGGTCAAGACCGGGGCAATTCTGATGAATTCTTTCGAATATTGGACTGGTATCGAAATGATTATGGATAATTTTTGCGGCAAAGATTATTACACGCATTATCCCTGGCTTTTTTTGAAATGCGAGCTGTCAAAACATATCAAGCTGGAAACCCTGTTCGTGGATGGCATAAATGTCTACTACAATTTTGATAGTTTAAAAGGAGAATATGGAGATTTTTATAAATATGAAACTACCCTGCAATTGCGTCCGAACAACCTGCTGGATATTGAGTTCAAACATAAATATCATGAAACTGAACGCAAATATATCGCCCGTTCTTATGAAGTAAAAGCTAAATTTCAGTTCCATAAAAACTTCTGGGTTCGCCTTATCGCGCAAGCGATTAATCATGATCTAATCAGAATGGGAGTCAATCCCAAACGGATAAGTGTTTATCCATTGTTTACTTACAATCCTAGCTCCCAGACAGCGATCTATCTTGGTGCCACCGGAAGACAGGAACAGATCAGCCCCCTCAAAAATAGGGATTATCTGGAAGATTACCAGGATTTGACGTATTTTCTAAAAATTAGCTACACGTTTGATATACTATGATTTTGGGGTTAATTAATTGTAGCCAACAGGTTTTAAAAAACTTGATGAGTATTCGATGCCAAACGACACGGTTGCTTACATATCAACGGGTTGCCATCATCAGTAGGAGCGTAAATTTTGTCACCCTGATTAGGAACGTAACTTTTGTCATCCTGAGTAGGAGCACAGCTCCGTATCGAAGGATAAGTTTAGCATTCTCAG
>LKUH01000020.1 GCA_001412425.1 Candidatus Cloacimonas sp. SDB | reverse complement strand
CTGATAATTTGTATTTTTGGGGGGATGGGTGTTAAAAAGCAATTCAAATCAGTTAAATATTTCTATTATCAAAATTATATTATCATAGAATATTTTCAGTCTTTTTTTTTCTAGTTAAAGATAAAACATCGGTGAATTTGAGTTTAAGTAAAAGCATAGACAAATATCCCATGGCAAAAATTATTATAGAAGTTAAAATGTGTGAAACAATAACAGCAGCACTGGTCAAATTTCTGTCTGCACCAAGTCCAAAAGAAAATATTAGTACCCACATGAATTGATTTGAACCGATTTGAGCAGGAGGAGTGGGCAGGATGTAAGTTAAATTCATCAAAGTATAGCCTAACATAATCTGAAAAAAGGATAATTTTGAACCGAATAGTCTAAAGATCATGTAAATATAGATTGATTCTGATATAACAGCTAACAAAGTATAAATAAGCAATTTCAAGCTTTTAACTTCTGGATCGCGAATAATATTTATTCCCAGCAGGAATTTTTTTAAGAAAGAATCGATTAGGTCTCTTATTTTTTCAGGAAATATTTTCATTACTAAGGAAATAAAATCGTATAATTTATTTTTATGATAAATGGCAGTATAACAAAAAAACAATAGTAATAGAAATAGAAAAATAATTAAGCCAATAATAATGTATAATGTATTATTTAATTTCATTGAAATTAGAGGAATAGCAATAATAACCAACAAGATGGGGAAAATATCCATTAATTTATCCAGAAATATAGTGGGTAGACTGGAAGAGATGGGGATTTTTTTCTTCATTTTAAGAATAATGGATTTTGCCAGTTCTCCAAGTCTTACAGGAATAATAAAATTGATCAGCATTCCAGTACTGAAAATTCCGAAACATTGAATTTTGCTCAATTTTGATATAGGCTTAAGTATTTCGCGCCAGCGTAAGCTTCTAAAAAAATAAGCCAGAACATAGAAAGCAACATAGGGAATAATTTTCCACAGGTTGTAATTTTCAAAATATAGTTTAAATTCCTGCCAATCTATCAGATTAAGCCAGATAATTAAAAAAACAACACCTATAATAGTCCCGAGTAATAAATTTATTTTCTTATTAGTCATTGTAATTTACTATATATCCCAAAAGCCTGGAAATAATTAAATTCCCAATGCCCAGGTAACGTGGGCTTTATTTCGAGTGCGATAAAATCTTTCAAATGCAGGTATCCATAATTTGAATAAAATTTCAGCAAGGCGAATAATTAATTTATTGTATGCCAATCCTTTATCTGCTTCTTCCTTAGGATTTGATTTCCAGGGTGGTGCATCAGCATAACCACTGGAAGTTAATTGTAGCTTATCTTTTATAATAGCTGCTTCCAGGTCTTCTTTCGTAAAACCCCTACCGGAATGATCGCTATTTGAAGCCAGGAATAAAACCCCATGCTTATATTTAGTGAGGAGTGATTTTCTGAGAGTTTCAATAGATACAATTTCAAAAACTTCACCCAGACCTTTTATTTCGCATGTATAAATTTCGGATAGATTCAATTTCAAAATACCTTCCATAAAACCTCATTTATTATTAATGTACCACTCCAAAACGGATTTAAATTCCGATATCGTATTAACCGGTTTTAAGTTTAAATCCTCATATGTGCTTTTTACATCATAATACCAGCTTTTTGATATTAATTCGATACTGCTGATTATTTCATCTTTTCTAAAAATTTGCAGTATTCCTATCAATAACTTGAAATAAGACAGACTTATCCGATGAGAGTTTCCATATTCTTTACCTTTAATCTCCCGTGAGATAAAATTAACTAAATCTATCAATTTAACAGGTTCTGAATCTGCAATTATGAAAGCTGATCCTGATTTAAATTCAGTTTTGAGTAATTTTACTATGATATTAGAAATAAGATCCACTTTTGTTAAATGAATAGTAATATCTTCTTTGGGAAAGAATAAAAGACCTTTTTCAATTAATGAAATCAGTTTATAAGGAAAACCGAAATCACCTTGTCCATAAGTTATAGATGGTCTTAGAATAACAGCTTTTAATCCAGATAAAATATATTTTTGGATCAATTCTTCACATCTTTTTTTGGTAAAGTAATAGTAATTTTCTGCTTTCTGAGGAGATTTATTATTAGCAGGTAATATCTGCGGACTGGTTCCAAAGACTCCCACACTTGAACAATAAACAAATTCGGAACCGTTATTTAGCGCATTAATCATCAATTGTTCGGAAGCATTTACATTTACATCAAAATAGATCTTCCGGGAAAATTTTCTGCCACCCCGTAAAGCTGCAATGTGAATGATTGTATCAAAAGAATTATCTTTGAGAAACTCTTTCATTTTTGGAATATCAGCCAGATCAAGTGGAACGATATTGACTTTATCCTGAAAATCTGCTAATCGGGATTGCGCTGTGCCGGGTCTGACTAAAGCATGCAACTCATCAAAGGTATTCAGCAGGAGTCTGGCAGTATTACTGCCGATAAGGCCTGTTATTCCAGTGATCAGTATCTTTTTTTTCATTAGTTATTAATATATTCTATAGGCTGATTATTCAATAATTTTCGGGGATTAATTATTGTAATTAATTTTATGAAATCATCATCTGTGTGATGTGCAATTGTTTTCAGAGCTTCAGAGAAAAAATAATACTCCCGATTACAATGTGTATCTGATCCCAGGAAATGAACGAGCTTTCTTTTCAGCAACTGCAATGCAGTGCGTTGAACCTGAATCCCGTAATAGCCCAGAAAACTTCCAACGTTCATCTGCAGATATACATTTCTGGATATCAAATCCTCAGCAATATCATTATTATTTACGATCTCATCATATCTTTCGGGATGAGCTAATATTGGTTTATAACCTTTTCTTGTCAGTTGGGTAAGGATATAGGAAAGATTATCGGGAAAACCGCTGAAACCGGTTTCAATTAAGATGTAATCTGTATCTGCTAATTGCAGATTATTTTGTTTAATATCTTCCCAGATATTATTATCAAGATAGATCTCATTCCCCTGGTGAATTTTAATATTCAGATTTTGTTCAGTCAGTTTAAGTTTCAACAAATTAAATGTGTCATTACAGGATTTTCGGTTGTTTTCAAAAACATTCCTGATATAATGAGGAGTCAGTATAGCTTCAGTAACGCCCGATTCATTAAGTTCCGCAAGTTCGAGCAGGGCGTCTTCCAGCGTTTCT
>LKUH01000019.1 GCA_001412425.1 Candidatus Cloacimonas sp. SDB | reverse complement strand
AAACGTCAAAGGAACTTTTTTCAACGGTTTGTCATGCTGTAAAAGAAGATAACTGGATTATTTATGCTAAATGACAAATCACATTCGTGGACAAAACATCTTGTATCTTATTAGATTACAGTTTATTGCAATACTTGCAGTTGGTTCCTTTGAATTGACAAACTCTTTGACACTTTACAACCTGTACTGATTCAGGGGGAATTAAAATAACAGCTCTAATTGTGAGTCTTTTTTCTTTTTTATTGGAGCATTCAGCTTGATGTAAACCTTTTGATTATCTCTTATCGAGATGCATTTCAGAAGAACATCTTCGAATTCCTGGGTAAGTTTCTTAATTGTTTCCTTATTTATGCTCAGTATATCTGCAGCCTCTTTTTGAGTAAATTGTGAAGTAGAATTTGATATAAATAATTTATACTTGTCTTTATATGATATTCCGGGCTTTTCCCAGGGGGGCGTATTGGTTTTACTCCCGAGAACATGTCTCTCGCCCTGTATTAGCTTCGAAGGATTATTATGATTAAGGCAATTGTGTTTTGATAGCAATGATTCAACCGATTCTTTTGTTCGTTCAACTATCTGACTTATTCCAGCTCTTTCATTTTTAAGGCTGTTTTTTTGCTCATCACTTACTAATATGTGACTTTGAGTTACTCTTTCAGGAGCTGTGCATATAAACTTATTATTGCCAGTAAAAACCTTTATCGTTTTCATATCGGACATATCGTATCGTACAGTAATTTTTTCGTTGATATAGCCCATTAATTCACTGCTCCAGTACAATTTACCAAAAAGCTGAATACCTTGTCGTGTAACAGCCCTACTTTCAATAGCCAACATAAGATCGTCCAAGGCTTTTTCAGTTATGGTTCTAGGAGGTTTATTTTCAATGAAAACCTGTGCAGGTGTTTTACCCTTCAAGCTAGTATGAGGTGTATTAGCATAGAACTCTGTGCAATAGTAATTTATTATAGTAGTAGCTTCCTCCAAATTAACAATATCACCTTTAAATTTCTTGCCCAACCATTTTTCATATGGCTTATCAATTTTCGGTTTATCTTTTATATCCGTTCCAGTGAATCCAATCATTTTCCTTGAAACATCATCGTGAAATGTCCGAAAAAATCTTTCTACGATCTTTGCTTTTGCGTTGTATGGCTCTGCAAAAATAACTTTACAGCCTAACCTATCATATAGTCCCCCTAGTTCTTTTTTGAGATCCTTACTTACAAAATATTTACCTCCAAATGCCTTCCCATTATCAATACAAACCGCTTTCGGAGCGGTGCCTAAATTGATCAAAGCCATTCTGAACGCTGAAGAAATGTTATCTGTATTCTCGTTTGGCGCAATTGAAGCCCCACATATATACCTGCTTGCAGCATCCATAAAAGCTATGAGAGTCATTCTTTTTGGTTTTCCAGTAATAGGATCCTTTATAAAAAAATCCATAGTATGGCCATCTGCAATAAGGATATCACCTACCTTACATGTATCCCAATCTCTTTTAATGGATTTTACCTTGGTATTTTTGAATGCTTCTTCTCCATTCCTGGCCAGGTAAAATTCATTTTTATATTTCTTCTCTAGCCTGTTTGCTGCTCTCCGGAGTGTTGAGGGGCTTGATGGGCTATTTATCTGACCTTTCAATGCCAAATGTTTAATATGCTTAATTGCTGGTCCAATTTTTACTCTATTAGGCGACATAAGCAGTTTAATTAATTGATTTAGCTCATCATTACTTATATCTATTTCTTTTTTGCTGTTAACAGGATAATTCGGAACTAGAGCCATGTAATCTTTACCGGATTCGGTATAATTTTTTACCATTCGTTGTAAGCTTCTGTCTGAGAAAGAAGATTTATTAGTTAAGTTGCGTAATTCAGAATAGTAAGGTGAAGATCTTATTTGGTGGGCTACGATCTCATATATTTCTTTTTTAGTGAACTCATCATTATCGAACATCTCAAGAATTTTATTACACACTTGTGCCTTAAGCTGCCCTATTCTTAAATATTTTTGGGGAATTTCTTTATCTAGGTTAAATCTTGATATGCTATAATCTAAAATTTTACCCTGAGGTATGAGTTCCTTTGGTTCCTTTGAATTTAAATATTGCTGGTACTTAAGAACATCTTTACCAGATAGTTTTATTAATTTCTTTCCTCGACCTCCATGTGATTTGTCGAGTTTCGATTGATAAATGCCATTATCAGCTCTTTTACCTACAGCGCGAGGTGTTATACCTTCAAATTCAGCTACGTCTTTTGTGGAAACCCAAAGTTCTTTTTTGATAGTCATAAAGAAATCCTTTGGGCTTCATTTATGACAAGTTCCTTTGAAAAATGACAAACTACCTGACACTTTACAATCGCATTTTCTTCCGAAGTCACATCATTAAGTAATGCCCTTTGTATTGAATATCGGTTATTATCATGTTGTAGGTGCTCTTCAATATTTAATTCTTTTAACATTATTCCACTGGTTACCTCAAATCGCAGATTACTACTCATTTCGAACATCTCCTTCACTATCAGTAATCTTTGGGGAAGCCTTATCTTGAGTTGTCTTATGTATTTCCATAAGTAGCTGTGTAAAATTAATTAAGTTACTTAAACTATTGACAGTTTCTGTCTGTGAGTAGATTTTGCCATAGTCCTCTTCCATTATTTCTTGGAAAGTTTTTTCAACAGACTTAGAATTCTTTTTATTCCCCATACAGGAAACATATCTCATGATGGTAAATAGGATGAAATGGGATTATGGAAAAAGTAAAATAGTTATATCCTACTGAAAAATATTGATTTAAGCTATGGTCGGTTTAGGCAAAAATGGGACGATGTGGGATGATAGTTAATAAATTATAAAGTTAATAGCCTTTTATCTTAAGTAAGTTATTATAAAAGATTTCAATCTCCTTATCATTCAAGCCAAATATTTCCAAGATTGAGTTTACTTTTTTGGGTGAACAATCAAGATTCTCTCTAATCGTGTTTCTTATTGTTGTTGGATTGAAATTCCTTTTTTCAGCAATATGGTCCATTATGTTAGTTTCTTTCATTTCAGGTTTATCTCTGTGTAGCTGACAACATGCTTTTAATACATTAAGAGTAACCTTATCACTTAACCTTTTCTTTGGTATATTTGGTGGATTTTTGAAAAAATGTCGAAATCTCTTATTCTCAGCCTTTCCAAATGAAAATGCAACTTGGAGGGAAACCTCTAGTACAACTAGGTACTCTCGAAACCCAATTTCAACATCTTGTCCCTTTGGAAATTTAATTATATCTCTAATCATAGCTGACACATAATTTTGCTTTAGAAAGGGTATAAGTATCTCCTCAGCAAATTGAATCATATCATCTTGTTTCCAGATCGATCTTGACCTCATACCTTGAAACAATTTATACTTATGCATATCATATTTTTCATTATTTGTCTCTTTCATCGCTTTATGCTCAGATAAAGTTGGGGCATTAATAACCAAACAATTTCCTCTTTCACAAAATGACCTTATTTCTTGATGTAAAAAATAGAGATGACAAATGAAAAGCTCAGCCTCAGCAAGGCTAAAACTAAACTTGTCAGCAATAAATTTACGAATTTTTTCCATCCAGGTTGTTATTAGATTATTATCTCTGATATCCTGGTATTGAAGCTCAAGAAGATTGATAAGGATCATTTCATCATCGTTATTACCATATTTTAAAATATCATGTACATCCGTTAGGTGGTCATCGTATGCATCACTAGTAAATAGATAATATTTATTGTTATGTAGAATTGATTTTACTGGTTTTTCGCCATCATACACTATTCCTGGCAAATTTGATTTCTTTATCCCCAGACGAACTTTCTTTTGTATGCATGTTTCCCACCATTTATTAAACCATTTTTCTACTTTTTCTTGTTGATTCAGTATCAGAAAGTAATTTTCCATATAATCCTCACTTCACAGCAAGAATAAGCTTCATAAGATTTTCGTGTCAATCCTCTTTTTTTGTAGACATGATATCCGCCACCTGATCAAATAGCGACACAAAGGAGATCAAGCATGGTTAAAACTAATAAACAAGTTGTCATCTATGCTCGCGTATCAACTAAAGAGCAGGAAAGAGAAGGTTTCTCTATCCCTGCTCAGTTGAAGTTTCTTAGGGAATATGCTGCAAATAACAATCTCACTGTAATAAAAGAGTTTACCGAATCCGAGACAGGAGGTAAAGCTGGTCGGACGAATTTTAATAAGATGGTTAAATTGCTTATCCAAAAAGCATCTGCACCGAATCCCTGCAAAACGATACTTGTCGAAAAAACCGATAGGCTCTACAGGAATTTTAAAGATTATGTGACATTAGATGAACTCGACCTTGAGATCCACTTTGTTAAGGAGAACCAGATACTTTCCAAAGATTCTCGCTCGAATGAGAAATTCATTCATGGGATAAAAGTACTCATGGCAAAAAATTATATAGATAACCTATCGGAAGAGGTACAAAAAGGCATGCTGGAAAAAGCCGAGCAAGGGATCTATCCATCCAGGGCACCGTTTGGCTATAAAAATGTTCGAGTTAACGATAAAAGCATCATTGAAGTAGAACCAGATGACTCAAAAGTTGTTAAAGAAATGTTTCAGATGTATTCATCAGGGCAAAATTCCTTAAACGAGATCAAAGAAGAGCTTGAAAAAAAGAAAATAAAGTTATCAAGTAATGCCAAAGGCGTTAATACTAGTGCAATAAGAAAAATTCTTGGGAATTCTTTCTATACAGGACGTTTTTACTGGAAGGATAAGCTGTACATGGGTACACACGACCCAATCATATCTTATCAGTTATTTCAGAAGACTGAGCAAATGCTTAAAAACCGTGGAAGGAGTAGCTCAAGAAAGCATAAAACTAAAAAGCTATTCCAGGGATTTATCGAATGTGCTAAATGCGGCAGGATATTAGTCCCGGATGAGAAGAAGAAAAAATATGTGTATTATCATTGTAAAGCTGGTGTTAACAAGAAAAACAATCAATGCGATAATAGTAAATACGTTCGTGAGTCAGAACTTGAGAAGCAGTTTAAGAAGCATCTCGAATATTTAAAACTCAGTGATAGTCTGTTGAATCTTTTGGTTCATGCTTTAAAATCTAGCCACGAAGACGAAAAAGAGTATCATATAAGGAACCTCAATAGATTGAGAAATGAATACGAGAAGTATACAGATCGTTTGTCGAAGCTGTATGATGATAAACTTGATGGAACTATTACGAAAGAGTTTTTCCTTGAAAAACAAGAAGAATACAAACTCCGACAACAAGATATCAAGCAAGAGATTCAGGAGCACGAAGATGCTGATAAAAACTATATTGAATTAGGCATACAATTGGTAGAAATTCTACAATCTACACTTAAATTATACGATAAGGCCACAATTGAGCAAAAAAGAAAGATAATAAACTTCATCGGGTCGAACTTTTCTTATGAAAATGGAAAATTAGACATAGAGTTTAGACAACCATTTAATATAATTATAGATACAAACATGAAATTTGGGACAAAAAAAGCCGCTAACTGTGATGTTAGCGGCGAGTCTCCACTATGGTGGGCCCAAGAGGAATCGAACCTCTGACCATCCGGTTATGAGCCGGAAGCTCTACCAACTGAGCTATAGGCCCTGAAACTATTTACACATCATTAAACTTTATAGTGAGGAGTCGAACCTCTGTCCGGCGGCTGCCGGATATGAGCCGGAAGCTTCACCAATTGCGCTAAAACAGCTTTTGCATTACAACTGGCAACACGTGAAGTTTTCAAAGAAAACTTCTAAATGGTTACGAGCTCTGCGAGTAACCATAGCTATAGGCCCTGAAA
>LKUH01000018.1 GCA_001412425.1 Candidatus Cloacimonas sp. SDB | reverse complement strand
ATTATCACTCTTAATTCTGAAGAAAAAATGGTGATCCGTTTCGCTAACCCTGATCAGACTTTAATTCGTGAATTCCAGGATAGCCAATATGATGTAGCATCCTGCCAACCGGGCGAATATTTAGACTTGGTTGTTACTATAACTCAATACCAGAATTTAATCAATCACGGTTATGATCCAATCATTACGCAGACAGAGGAGCAGATGAAAGCCAATCTGCGTTCTACCCGGGATTTGGCAGGTTACAGAACGTATGATGAGGTTTACGATGAACTTCTGCTGCTCTCGTACCTGTATCCTGATATCTGCGAGCTTCACAATCTGGGTGATTCCTGGGGAAAAATCTACTATGAGGCAGGAAATGATAATTATCTCAATTATAATCAGGAGATCTGGGGGCTGAAAGTTTCCGATAATGTTGCAGTTGAAGAAGATGAACCGAGTATTTACTTTTTTGGTGCCCACCATGCCCGTGAGCCCATCAGCACAGAAGTTACAATGACCATTTTGAACCACGTTGTAGATAATTACGGAACTGACCCGACTATAACTGATAACGTAGATAATAGCCAGATCTGGTTCGTACCGATCGCCAATCCCAACGGGCACACAATTGTTACTGATGAAATGGATATCTGGTGGAGAAAAAACATCCGGGACAATAATGAAAACGGTAGCCTGGACGAAGAGTATAACTATGGTTATCCGGATGGAGTGGATACAAACCGGAATTACAGTTTTCAATGGGGTCCGGTTGGAACCTCAGATTCCTGGGAAAGCCAGGTATATCATGGACCCGAACCTTTGTCCGAACCGGAAAATCAGATCATTGCCGAGTTATTTGATGCCCACCATTTTGTAGCAGGAATAAGTTATCACAGTTATGGCGAACTGGTTCTGCATCCTTACGGTTATAATGAAGATATCTCTGCTCCGGATCATGATGCACTTTCAGAACTTTGTGTGGATATGGCAGAGCAGATACCTTCGTTAGTTTACGGCAATTATACACCGCAGGAATCGTGGGAACTCTATGCCTGCATGGGAACTCTGGATGATTTCGCCTATGGAAGCAAAGGGATCTTTTCCTACACCATTGAATTAGCCACGCAATTTATTCCTCCCGCCTACCAGGTAGAACAGATCTGTACCGACAATCTTGACGCTGCCTTAACTTTATTGAACCGGCAAAATTATGCCCTGTTAAAGGGTCACATAACATCTGAGGCTTCACGAGAACCTCTTGTAGGAACTGTTTTTATTGATGGGATCGATGATACTGGTGAATTCAGAGAACCTTACAGATCTAATCAGCAATTTGGCAGTTATTATAGATTACTGTTACCCGAAAATTATACTGTTACATTTTCCGCTTACGGCTATGATTCAATTACTCAGGAAAATGTTCAGATCAGTCCCACCGAACCGACGATTCTGGACGCGACACTCAATCCGGTGCCCTTTACCTCACTTTCCGGAACTGTTTATGATGCAGAAACTTCTGAACCTCTGGAAGGCTGCCGCATAGAAATACTGCATACACCGCTGGAGACTTTCTATTCAGACGAAACCGGAGCATTTGAATTTCCGGAAATACCGGTTGGAGAGTATCAGATCGCCTTATCGGCAGCAGGGTATTCTGCTCTAGTGGAGGACATCCAATTGAGTGAAAACGAAAATATAATCGATTTCTATCTGGAAATATCCGATATTGAAAGTTTTGAGAATGGAGAACTGGGTGATGAATGGTACACTTCCGGACAAGAAAACTGGTTCATTGATGATTCTGAAGCATACGACGGTTTTTATTCGGCACGATCAGGAATGATCGGAGATAATCAATCTTCCACTTTAAGTATCTCACTTAACGTAATCTCTCCCGGATACATCAGTTTCTTTAAAAAAGTTTCCTGTGAAGATGACCCGATCCACGACAATTATGACTACCTGACTTTCCTGATAGATGATGTGGAAATCGAGCGTTGGGACGGCGAGATAGACTGGAGCCAGGAAGCGTTTAATGTTACGACCGTGCAACACACTTTTCAATGGCGTTATCAGAAAGACGGATATGTTTCTTCCGGATCTGATTGTATCTGGATAGATTATATTGATCTGCCCGAATATGACAACACTTCTTCAAACGATGCGGAAATCCCCTTCAAATCGAAGCTGGTTAATAATTATCCAAATCCCTTTAATCCGGCAACAACAATTGAATATTTTGTTGCTCAGCCGGGTAAGGTACGTATTGATATTTTCAACATTAAGGGGGAACTTGTTAAAACTTTTAAGGAAGAATATCTGCCGGCCGGAAACCACAAGGTAATCTGGCAGGGCGAAGACAATAGCGGTCGTGATGTTTCCAGCGGGATTTACATTGGAATGATGAAGCAAGCTGATCGAAGTAATTGTTTAAAACTGGTTCTCATCAAATAGGAAATCATATATTTTTTGGGGGAAACTATTGCCTGCACCGGTTTTAATTCCGGATTGCATTAATATAAATAACAGCAATAAATAGATATGTGAGGAATATTATGAAATTCACAATTACTTTATTATGTATTGCTTTTTCTATGATCTTAACCGCCGCTGCTTATGTCCCCGGTGAACTGCTGATCCAATTGAATACCAGCAGGGAGGAACAAGTTTCTGCCCTAAATGATCTGATCGGTGACTTTCCGGAAATTAACTTATCTGCTCCGCGACTATTATCTGAACGAATGAAAGCCTGGCTCCTGAAATTCGATAATTCATTACGTTCCGAACAACAGGCTATGGATTTATTACGACCACATCCTCTGATCCAGGCAGTGCAATTAAACCATTATGTAGAAGAAAGAGTAACCTATCCCAATGATCCGGGTTTTGAAAATCAATGGGCTCTAAACAATACAGGGCAGACGGGTGGAACCCCCGATGCGGATATAGATGCTCCGGAAGCCTGGGATATCTCCACCGGTGGTGTTACTGCTTTAGGCGACACAATAGTCCTGGCAATTATCGATTCGGGTAATTATCTGGATCATGATGATCTCAGTTTCTGGAAAAATATTTTAGAGATCCCTGATAATGGCATTGATGATGATGATAACGGCTATATTGATGATTATGACGGCTGGAATGCTGTTCACCATAATGGAGACATTACCATAAGTTCGCATGGAACCCATGTCTCCGGAATTGCAGCTGCAACCGGTAACAATGAAACAGGTGTTGCAGGAATCAACTGGAATGCCAGAATTATGCCGGTGCGAGGTTCTTCTTCTACTGAATCTATTGTAGTTGAAGCTTACGGTTATGTTTTGGAAATGCGTTCCCGCTACAACGAAACCGCAGGTTCCGAAGGTGCTTTTGTGGTAGCTACCAATGCCAGTTTTGGAGTTAATTACGGAGATCCTGCCGACTTCCCCATCTGGTGTGCAATGTACGATTCTCTGGGAATGCAGGGAGTTCTTAGTTGCGGTGCAACCATGAACATAAACGCTAATGTGGACGAAACCGGAGATATGCCGACAGCCTGCGACAGCGATTATCTGATTTCAGTAACAAACACTACACATGATGATCTGAAAAACAACGGTGCCGCTTACGGATTAACCACGATAGATCTGGGAGCCCCTGGCACTAATATTTATTCTACTGATCTAGATAATTCTTATTCCTATAAAACCGGCACTTCTATGGCGTGTCCTCAGGTTACCGGTGCTATTGGTCTGCTTTTCTCAGCAGCTCCTGCCTCATTTCTGGAAAATTACCAGCAAGATCCTTCCGAATACGCACTTCTCATCAAACAATATATTTTAGACGGAGTGGACTCCCTGGAATGTCTGGCAGGACTACTTGTTACAGGAGGAAGATTAAACGTCTTTAATTCCCTGCAATATTTTGAACCTGATCCTCAACAATTTGAAGTGAGTGGTCACATTTCTGAATCTACCATCTGGGTAGCGGATACTGTTTTTGTAGTCGGAGATGTCTGGATTGATGATAACGTAATCCTCACAATTCCAGCCGGAACCAGAATAGAATTTCTGGATCATTATTTCATAGCTGTGCAGGGGACCATTTTAGCTGAAGGAACTGAAACAGATGTAATTCATTTTACAGTTTCAGACACAACCGGTTTCTCTATTCCCTATCTTCCGGATGGCGGCTGGGGAGGGTTAATATTTGCTGATATGGCAGAAGATAATGAAACTTCAATTTTATCATACTGCAGGTTTGAATATGGTAAAGCTATTGAGGATTATCAGCCCGCAGAGGGTGCCTGCCTTGAGCTCACGGATACTGAGAATGTGGAGATAAATAATTGTATTTTCAGAAATAATTACGCCGGTTACGGGGGATCAATCTATCTAGAACGTGCCCCAATCTGCCTCAGCAACAATTTATTTGAAGACAACATTGCAGCTTTTTCAGGTGGAGCCGTTTTCGCAACAGAATCCGATTCTCTGATCTTGCAAAATAATATTTTCAGTAATAATCTGGCTTTGCAGGGCGGGGCGGTTTTTGCTTCTTATACAACGGTTATATTTGAAGAAAATGAATTTTCTGAGAATATCAGCCGGTTTGGTCAGAATGCGGGCGGAGGTGCTCTTTATTGCTTTGAATCCAGCGCTTTACTCAGCCGGAACAATTTTTATACCAACCTTTCAGCCTTACAGGGAGGTGCATTACACTTTGAAGGAAATGGAATCTCAGCCAGCAGGCTGGAAAATAATCTATTTTCCAGTAATATTGCCGATCAGTCGGGTGGAGCCATAAGCCTGCTGAATCATTCTGGTGCAGGCATTATAAATAATTTAATTTTAAATTCTCAGGCTGATGTGGGAGGTGCTATCATGCTCACTCAGGCTGAAAATACCAGGATATACAACAATACCATTTGCAGCAATAATGCCAATTATGCTGCCGGTCTGGGTTGCTATGACGGTTCTAATGCAAATATAAAAAATAATATTTTCTGGGAGAATGAAGCTGTTTATCAGGGAGATCAGATCGTACTTTCCAATGTGAATGCCACCCTTTCCTATAATAATATTCAATCAGGTCAGGAAGGCATTCAGGTCGGAGATAGTGTTTTTTATTTTTATGAATTCAATCTGGCTTCCGATCCCGAATTTTCGAAAGAAGGTGATCATCCTTATGAACTAACCATTTTATCAGAATGCATCAATAACGGTACACCCGATACAGTAGGGATGTCTCTTCCGGAACTGGATCTGGCTGGTAATTCTCGTATCTATGAAGGATTTGTAACCAATATAGATATCGGTGCTTACGAATATCAGGGTGATAATGTTGACAGTGAAGATGATCTGGTTGAGTCTAGCAAAGATCCCGGTATCATCTGTAATTATCCTAATCCCTTTAATCCGACCACGGCCATACTGCTTTCCTTAAATTCCGAAATAGTAGAAAATACAGCGCTTGTAATTTACAATCTCAAAGGTCAGAAAGTTAAGAAAATTACTGCGGACATGTTCCGCCTGGATCAGGCGAATCCTGAACAGAACAATAGATATGCAGTTATCTGGGATGGAACGGATGATTACGGTAAACCTGTACCATCAGGAATTTATTTTTCTAAGTTGACAACAGGCAGCCAATCAAGTTTTAGGAAAATGGTGTTGATGAAGTAAATTAATATCTGGATATTAAAGAGGATGAATGATTAAAATAAAATTTATAGCACTACTATTTCTAATTTGCCTGATCACCAGTTTAGCAGCTGATCCTGGAGAACATTATTTCAGTTTTGAATTTGAAAACAGAACGGAACTGGAAATCCTGACAAAGCTTATCAGCATAGATAAAATCTCCGGTAAAACAATATATGCCTATGCAAATAATCAGCAGTTCAATCAATTTCTTGAGCTGGATATCGATTACACTCCACTTCCTCACCCGGGTCGTCTGATCACCCCTGAAATGAGTGCTGATCTGCAAAAGCTTAGTGCCTGGGATTCTTATCCAACCTATGAAGCCTATTTAGAAATGATGTATCAATTTGCTGAAGACTATCCAGATATTTGTACAATAATCAATGCCGGACAGTCTGTTCAGGGCAGAGACATACTTTTTGCCAAAATTTCAGATAATATCAATGAAAACGAGAATGAACCGGAATTTATGTATACATCTTCCATGCACGGCGATGAGTTAACCGGTTATATCCTTATGCTTAGGCTTATAGATTATCTGCTGAACAACTATGGCACAGATGACCGCATTACCAACATTGTAAATGAAATTGAGATCTGGATCAATCCGCTGGCAAACCCAGATGGCACCTATTACGGCGGTAATCATACAGTTTATGGTTCACGCCGGAATAACGCCAATGGAGTCGATCTCAACCGTAATTTCGCAGATCCCGAAGACGGTGATCATCCGGACGGTAATCCCTGGCAGCCCGAAAATATTATTATGATGGAGCTGAGCGCTGCCCAAAACTTTGTACTGGCAGCAAATTTTCACGGCGGAGCCGAAGTTATGAACTACCCCTGGGATACCTGGTACAGAAGACATGCTGATGATATCTGGTACCAGGCTATTTCTCACACCTATGCTGACAATGCTCAGGAAAACAGCCCCCCTGGTTATATGAGCGGCTTTAACGATGGAATTACAAATGGTTATGACTGGTACACCATCAGCGGGGGCAGACAGGATTTTATGAATTATTTCAGAAACTGCCGGGAAGTTACCATGGAAATTTCCGAGACAAAACTGCCACCTGCCAGTCAATTACCTGATTTCTGGGAATACAATCACGAATCTTTGCTTTTATATTTGGAAGAATGCCTTTACGGATTCCGGGGTATTATTTCCAACCTGGAAGGAAATCCAGTTTATGCCTCTATTGAAGTTATCGATCATGATCTTGATAATTCCTGGATTTATTCTGATAAAATTCTGGGCAACTATCATCGCCTGATCGCCAGTGGAACCTGGGACATCGAAGTTACTGCTTATGCTTATTCCAACAATTACCAGCAGAATATTTCCGTTTCTGAAAATGAAATTACAGTGCTGAATATCATCATGCAACCAGCTCCCGATGCTATTAATCTGACGGGACAGGTTTTAGACAGCGACACGGGAGCAATTATACCTGATGCCACCATAGAAGTACTTCATGTGCCGGTTGCACCCGCAACTTCTGATCAATCGGGATTATATTCACTTTACCTGCTAGCAGGTGATTTCCAGTTCAGAGTCTCCGCCCCTGGATATCTGGAAAGCGAATTTTCCCTGACAATAGATGAGATGAATAACGAATATGATTTTATCCTGAATTCCGGACCCGTAATTGGTGTGAACCTGGAGGCAATTTTTAAAGAAATGCCTGTGAATTCAGAAGACCTGGAGATCATAATTTTAACCAATGAGGGCGGAGGAATATTAAATTACGAGATTTACCTGGAACAGGACGAGAGAGATCTGACCGGGTGTTACATCTCCTGTTCAAGTTCAACTTTTTCCCCCGGGCAGGAGGTGGAATGGGTTTTCACAGTTTTCAATAACAGCCCGGACGGAGAATGGATCAAAGATATCTTTATAGAATTTCCCCAGAATGTTACAGTCAATGAAGCCAGCAATTTTAGTGGCGGAAGTGGCGGAGACCTTTTTTATGACGGTGCAACCGGGGCTGGAGAGGAAATACACTGGCATGGTGAGACCGCTCTGGGTTATGGAGTATTGCATGAAGACGAAACCGCCCAGGCGGTTGTAGAAGTTTCCATTGCTCCTCAATACACTGGTGAGATTATTCTGAATTATCACATAATCGGTGACGGCTATGGTGAAGAACCTCATGATATCTTTAATTCCATCTCATTGACCTATCCCTTGAACTGGATCAACATTAATCCTGATTCCGGCAGCCTGGACAGTGGTGCAAGCGACGAGATAGCTGTCGTTTTTAATACAAATGAGGTCGACCCGAGCAACTACAACTGCGAGATAATTATAGAACAGGAAAATTCGAATTTTGTCTCTATCCCTGTTCAGCTTACGGTAATATCAACCTCTGCTCAGGATATTTCCATTCCGACTAAAGCATCTTTGCAGAATAATTATCCCAACCCCTTTAATCCTTCTACAATAATCAGTTTCAATATTGGAAGTGAAACACAGGCTGCTTTGGAAATATTTAATTTGAAAGGTCAAAAGATAAACACTCTTCTTAACAGTTTTGTCCCTTCCGGACAATACAGCATTGAATGGAATGGTACTGATAATGAAGGCGTACCTGTTAGTTCAGGAATTTATTTTTACAGTTTGACAACAGAAACGGGCAGTGCTGTTAAAAGAATGATCTTGCTGAAATAGTGACAAATGTCCCCCCAGTTGTATTATATTATCATAGTACAGCTA
>LKUH01000017.1 GCA_001412425.1 Candidatus Cloacimonas sp. SDB | reverse complement strand
AAGCAGCAGCATTCTTTGTTGCTGCTTTTTTTAAAATTACATAGCTCAATAGTTAGGTTGATCAAACTGTAATATCCCGTTTTGAAATTACAAATGACTGATGCGGGAAAAATACTTGACATCAGAATAAATGCTAATGTTAAAATTCAGTGAATTAAATTCCAACCTCAATAGGATAAAAAAGGAGAGCAAAATGAATTATGTTAAATTAGCACTTGTTTTAGTGTCAGCAATTTTTCTGATTACCGCCTGTAGTGACAACAACGACACAACTGGACCAAATAATGGTGAAGTGATACTCTTTATTAATGAATTCTTAGCCAGCAATGATTACTTGAATACTGATGAATACGGTGAGAATGATGACTGGATCGAAATTTATAACGCCGGCAGTAATGATGTTAATCTGGCCGGAATGTACATATCAGATGACTTAACAGACATCACAGCCTGGCAAATACCTTCAGGTAATTCTCAGGAAACTACAGTGGAGGCCGGCGGTTATCTTGTCCTCTGGGCAGATAAACAACCCGAGCAGGGAGTGTTACATGTAGATATCAAATTAAGCGGTGACGGAGAAGATATAGTATTAACTGATACAGATGGAACAACGATATTAGATTCTTATACTTATGTCGCTCAGACTACTGATGTTTCAATGGGGCGGTTACCAGATGGAAATGATAGTTGGACATATTTCGGTGAAGGTTATACCTCTATGCCAACACCCGGAGCAAGTAATGGTTCAGGTGATTCTCCCATGGTTATGTTCTTAATAAATGAATTCATGGCAGATAATGACTATACTCTGATTGATGAAAATGGTGATTATGATGATTGGATCGAAATTTACAATGCTGGAAATATCCCGGGTGATATAGGTGGGCTTTATATCACTGATGACCTGGAAGAACTGGATACCTGGCAGATTCCCGCAACAAATCCGGAAATAACAACTATTCCTCCGGGGCATCATCTGATCTTATGGGCTGATAGAGAAATGGAGCAAGGAATTCTGCATGTGGATATTAAACTCAGCGCTGATGGCGAAGCAATAGGATTGACTGAAGAGGATGGTATAACTTTAATTGATTCTTATACTTTCGGACCACAAACTACAGATATCTCAATGGGGCGTTACCCCGATGGATTTGAGAACTGGATTTATTTTGGCGAAGGATATGACACTGTTCCTACTCCTGGCTTTGAAAATGGTACAGGAGCAGAACCTGAAGCAATCTTATACATAAATGAATTTCTTGCCAGCAACAACAATTGTCTTGCAGACGAATATGGAGATTTTGATGACTGGATCGAAATTTACAATGGCGGAAATATTCCCGCAAACTTAGGTGGACTTTATATTACTGATGATCTGGGAAATCTAAACATGTGGCAGATACCTGACACAGATCCTGATATGACAACTATTAGACCGGGGGGATATTTAATCCTCTGGGCAGATAAAGAACCGGAACAGGGTGTCATTCATGTGGATATTCAACTAGATGTTGATGGAGAAAATATCGGTTTAGTAGAATCAGACGGATCTACAATAATCGATTCCTATGTATTTGGAGAACAGACAATTGATTTTTCTGAAGGACGTTTACCAGATGGTTCAGATAATTGGGAATTTTTTGAAGATCCTACTCCGGGTGCTTCCAACGAATAAAGACTATGATAATTTTCAAAGGCAGCAGAAAAAATCTGCTGCCT
>LKUH01000016.1 GCA_001412425.1 Candidatus Cloacimonas sp. SDB | reverse complement strand
GCATAATTAAACTCCTTTCTTATACCTCATCTATTTACCTTAATGCCTCATTGGGTTCTAGTCGTGCTGCCATTCTCGCCGGAATAATACAGGCAATTGTAACTACCACCACACCCAGAATAAAGGCAAAAATCAAATTTTCCAGACTGAAGACAGTATAAAATACTGGTTCAAACATTAAATCTGCATTCATTCCTTCCATGGCTGCTCCAAAATCTATCCCTATAATAGAGAATACTTTGGTTATAATCCCCCCAATAATAACCCCGATACCACTTCCCAGGGCACCGATAATTATGCCTTCCATTGCAAAGAGATAAAGTATTTCCTGAGATTTCAGACCCAAAGCACTCATCATACCAATTTCTCTGGTTCTTTCATTTACAATCATAATCAGCGTATTTATCAGTACAAAACAAGCCAGTAAAATGATAAATATGTAAATAAAATTATAAATTGTCCGTGCCATTGCAAATAATTCAATCATCTGATAATCCCTATTCCACAGCTGTAAGGTGTATTTTCCCGTATTATCATTTCTAGTAAGAAAATCCTCGATTTTTGGTAAAACCCCAGCTGCCTGTTCATAATCTGGCGTTATAATCAATAATTCCGTTACTTCACCGGGCATTTCCAGTATTTCCTGTGCCCGGTCCAGGGGTAAGAAAAATAAATTATCATTTAATAAATCCAGATTACTTTGAATCTTTCCAACAATCTGATAAGTTGACCCTCGAAAAGCATCAAAGGCAGTACTGTACAGGAAAGTAACCTTGTCTCCAACTTTTTTCTTGATTTTATCCATCAAGCCGGCACCCATTATCAATTCTCTTTCTCCCGGTTTAATCATTCTTCCTTCAACTATCTGTTGATTTATTTCAGTAAATCTGATTTCCTCAGCTGGGTCTACTCCCCAGCCCATCATTGTTACCATCTTGTCTTCATGGCTGACCATCGCTCCAAACTTCAGGCGTGGAACTATTTGATCCACACCTTCTATTTGCAACAATTTTTCCCCTATACTCTCATAACCCTCTTCTTCAAAGCCATTTACACTGTATTTCAGTGATAGCATATGCTCTTTTAATTCATATTCCTTATCAATCAACCTGATATGACCTGCTACATAATGAATATGGTTTTCAAAAGTAGAGTCTAACAAACCGCCAATCATTCCCCGCAAAAACACAACTGAAATAATCGCAATTGCAATTGCAATCACAGAAACCATCGTTCTGGTTCTGGAACGAGACAGATTCTTTTTGGCTAAATTCCATAAAAATTTCATTGATTGCCTCCTTATCGATGGTAAATAGCTTCTACCGGGTCTTTATGGGCTGCCCAATAAGCCGGTAATATACTCGAAAATACCGCTACAAAAACAATTAATATAAAGATATATGCAAATGCTGAATAATTCCAAACACCGTATATTCTATCTAAAATTGGTATTCCATATTGAGACATATCTCCAAAGCTTGCAAAATAAAAACCATTCTTGACGAGCCAGCTAACACCAATATAACCCAGTATACAACCTGCCAACCCCCCAAGGATGCCTATACCAAAAGCCTCTGTCATAAAGATAAAGACTATCTCCCATTCCTTCATTCCCAGAGCTTTCATCATGCCAATCTCTGAAGTTCTTTCCA
>LKUH01000015.1 GCA_001412425.1 Candidatus Cloacimonas sp. SDB | reverse complement strand
ATTACCGCCCACGGATTTGAAGTCCGCAAGGTCCACCAGAACCTATCCACTCCCGAATTTATTATATAGCAAATGTCAAATATGTTATTATCAAAATCAAGTGCTATAATATTTAAATTAATCTATTAAAAATTGAAGGCACTTTTTTATCTAGCCTATGACATTTATTTTTATATCATCTGCAGTTCCTTTTCTTATTTTGCCAACTATTCTACTTGCATCAAAACCGGCATTTTTTAATAAAGATAAGGCTTCTCTGGAATCATTTTCAGCTATAGAAATCAGGAGGCCTCCGGAAGTTTGAGCGTCATACAGAAGCATTTCTTTTGTTGCATCTATTTCAATTCCTTTCTTTACAGCACAGGAAAACATCTTATAATTATCTATACTGCCTCCAGGGATAATATCCTCCTGGCATAGCTGGTACGCTTTACTTAAAATTGGAATATTGTCCAGCTGAATTTCCGCAACTAAATCACCAGAAACCAACATTTCATTCATATGACCCATAAATCCATAACCAGTAACATCAGTCATGCTATGTATGGATAAATTCAATATGGATTCGGGTATATTATTTAATTTAGTCATCCAGTGAATAGTATCCTTAACCTCCTTTTCACTGACCATTTCGGCCTTCAGAGCAGTCGAAATAATTCCGGTGCCGAGGGGCTTGGTTAATATTAATGCATCCCCCTCTTGAGGAGTATGATTCTTGATAATTTTTTCAGGGTTTACTGTTCCTAAAACAGCCAGTCCATATTTAGGTTCTTTATCTTTAATGCTATGCCCCCCTGCCAAAATCGCTCCTGCTTCTCTTATCTTTTCCGAACCACCTTTGATAATCTCTTCTAAATCATTTGTCTGATTTTCAGGGAAGCAGACAATATTTAAAGCCAGCAACGGTTTCCCACCCATAGCAAAGACATCACTTAAGGCATTTGCAGCGGCAATCTCCCCAAAGGTAAAAGGATCATTCACAATGGGAGTTATAAAATCAACAGTAAATATAACAGCAGTATCACTATTAATTTTATAGACTGCAGCATCTTCATTATATTCAAAGCTACTCAATAAATTTTCATCACTTATGTGATTAAATTTTTTAAGGATCTCGCCGAGATCCTGATAGCTGAATTTGGCTGCTCACCCGGCTGCAGATACCATTTGCATCAAACGCTTTTTCTTGTCTTCCATCCGTCTCACTTCCTTACTTTCTAGATTCCCAATGATAATTTCTTAATTAAAATGCTGTATCAGTATATTAACTAATTCTTTATCATTTTCTGGTTCAACGGTTCTTAAATCAATAATATAATATCCTTCCTTGACTCTTCCTAACACAGCCGGCCAGTTTAACCTTAAATTTTGGTCCAATTCTTCAATATGATCTTTAGGTTTTAGATATAAAAGTCTGGTCGAGAGTGTTTTTCCCGGCAAAGAACCGCCTCCGATAACTGATTCACCATCATAACAGTCAACATCAATTCCTTTTTGCTTTAATTTATTTGCCATAGCTTGACTGCGTTTCTTTATCGCCTTATAGGGCATGGCAATCATCTGCCATACCGGCAAATCTTGCAAAATATTTCCCTTCAGATAGGACAACACAACGGATTGTAGAAGAGAAAGTGTTATTTTTCCAACACGGAAAGTCCGGTACATAGGGTCTCTTCTAATTCGCTTTAGATATTCGCTCTTTCCGCATATTATTCCACTCTGGGGACCTCCTAATAGCTTATCACCACTGAAACAGACAATATCTGCTCCTGCTCTGGTTATCTCATGTACCATTGGCTCATGTTGGAGATTAAAATTTTCAGTAGGCAGAAAACTGCCGCTGCCCAGATCAACAATTAACGGTATCTGGCATTTCCTGCCTAATATTTTCAACTCTTTCACGTCAACAGATTGAGAAAATCCATCTATTGAAAAATTACTCTGATGAACCTTTAATAACAGACCAGTTCTTTCATTCATTGCCTCTTTATAGTCTTTTACGTTAGTTTGATTGGTAGTGCCTACTTCTCTTAGAATTGCCCCGCTTTCTCTTAATATATCCGGAATGCGGAATCCACCGCCAATTTGCACTAATTCTCCTCTGGAAATAATTACCTCTTTACCTCGTGCTAATGTCTTTAGAATGAGAAAAACTGCTGCGGCATTGTTATTAATAATAAGGGCCTGTTCAGTCTGGCTAAAAACTGCCAGCATTCTCTCGGCAAAATCTCCCCTCTTGCCTCTATCGCCATGAAAAAGATCATATTCCAGATTACTGAAACCTTTAAGGATTGCAATGGTATCATTGATTAACTTATCCCCTATTACAGCCCTGCCCAGGTTGGTATGCAATACGACACCGGTTCCATTAATAACCGGACGAATGAACGATTGATATTCTTCTCTGATAAGAAAAATACATTTTTGGATAATTATGGCTAGTGAAGAAGGAGTATCGCCTTTGATAATATCTTTTCTTTCTTTTTCCAGGACTGCCCTAATCAGGGGGACAATCATTTTTCTGGAATACTGCCCAATTAAAGCTTCCAGCTCTTCTTGCTCTAATATTTCTTCAACACTGGGAATTTTTGCTAATTGATTGTGCAAATCTTTTTGATTAGTACTTCCCGGTTTTCCCAAATTAAAATAATCTCCTCAGATAATGGCAGTAAGTTCATATACAATTCTACTATGTTATAATATCATAACAATAAGAAATTTTCTATTGATTCGCTTAATCTCAAACTCAACTTATTTTCTTTATAAATAATAAAATACCCCCTCTGGTAATAACTACCATAATGGGTATTTTATTATTTATATCTTTAGGTCATTCTTTAGCCCGATAAACTATCAGGATTTGTTAGCCTCCTCATCCCCCGCTGGAAGGAGGGTTGGTAACCGTCACAGAAATTGCGTCCTCTTTTGTTACACCATTCTCAGTATAACTAACCGTAATTGTTGCACTTCCAGCAATTTTACCTGTAACTATACCATTTGTACTCACACTGGCAATGCTGCTATTGCTGGATTCATAGCTACATTCCGCTTTAGTTATTGACTCACTTGAACCATTGTCATAATAAGCAGTTACAGACGCTATTGGTTGGGTATTTATTCTTATAATACTCATCGCTTCAGGCAAAACACTGATTGAAGTTAATTTGACAATACTTACTTCAATAGTAAAGTCCTGGGTAATACCATGCCATCCGTCACTTACTTTAACCTTAACATCATTCTCCCCAACCTGCGCTTCTATCGGGGTCCAGGATATCAGTCCTGTTGAAGAATTTATAGTCATACCACCCGGAGCAAGAATCAGGCTGTATGTTAAGTCGTCATCATTATCATCAATCGCATCAACCTGATAACTATATGTATCACCTAATTTAACATTTAAAGAAGGAGAAGATTGAATTATCGGTGGTTCATTGCCAAAGATTGGCAACATGCATCCACTCATCACAAGTACAGAAAAAATCATTATGATTGAAATAATAGTTATTTTTATTTTCATTTCATTATCTCACCTCCTTCCCTCAACAATATTTTCGGGATTAAAAGAATCTATGCCTGGATTGCTAGTTTATATGAATATTCTATCATATGTAAATATTGTATCATTAGCTGTCAATATCTTAAATATTCGGCTTTTTTATTTAAAAGTTGACAATATTGATTTCCATGGTACTATATACTACTAAACTTAAAAGTATCTGCAATAATAAAAAGCAGAAAGGAGATAGCTGAATATGGAGATTAATGTAACTAAAAATGCCTCCAGACAATTGGAAAGTTTATACCATGAAAATAGCAAATCCAATAAGAAATTTCGTATCATGATTTCAGGAATTGGATGAGGGGGTCCAAGATTTGGTATTGCTCTGGATGAGCAAAAAAGCAATGATAAAAACTATAAGACAAAAAATCTGGAATTCTTAGTTGAACAGAAATTGGCAGAGCAGATTAAGACTTTTTATATTGACTATAAGAACTTTTTCCTGAATAAAGGTTTTCATGTATATGCAAAAGGTTACAATAACTCATATTGTTAATCATAAAAAATTAATCCGAGGTGGTCAGCATCCCTCTGCTGATTGCCTCGATGTAAAGTATATAAATTTGTCTTTCACTTTTCCTCCGCTTAATTTTCCCCATACATAGGCATAAACATCAATCTGTGGTTGGTATTTTTCCTTCAAATATTCATAATCTTTTTCATATTTAGGACAATCTGTCTTGTAATCTACAATAACCCATCCGCCCTCTTCATAAAACACAAGGTCAATGATACCATTCAGTAATATTGGAGATGATTCATTTGCCCGGGTATCAGCAGTATCATTAATTAGTCGATTATAGAATGATTCTTCTGCCGTTACTTTAAAATTAAACGGGACTTCTGTTAATATTTTTTTCGATTTAATAATCCTGGTATATAATTCACTTTCTCGGAAATATTGAATCAGTCCTAAGAGTTCGTCTTTTCGATATAGTGGAAGATTATTATTTTCCAAGACGTAGACAATAAATGATAATAGGACATCTTCTGACGGTTGTAAATTGAGTAGATATTCCAGTACTTCATGTACTGCCTTACCCCAATCTGTTCCACCTACATCTATTCTTAGAATAGAGCTTGTTCGTTGGAGAGGAGTACTTTTAATTTCTGAAGGTGTTTTCTCTATATAATCGGCAACTAGCAATCCCTGATATTTTTTTATAATCTCCAGCCTCCGGTTTTCATGCTCTTTTACAAGATAATCCGGTTTTATATATTTTTCTTTTTTCTTAGACATATCCGGAATAGCTAAAATCATGTCATCAGTAATATCTTTTAATAGTGGTTTCCATGGAATATTTTTGTTTTGTGCCTCCTGTCTACCAAAGCTGCTTATCACAAGCAGATTTTTTGCCCTGGTGGCTGCCACATATAACAGACGTGTTTCTTCTGACTGTAAATATAGCTCCTCTGTTTTACAGTAATCCTCCCATTTGGGAGGCTGGGCAATAGTCTTACCGTTACCGTATTCACTGGTTTTTTTTACTATAAAATAGCCCTTTGATGTCTGTGACTGACGTTGAATATGACAATCAGGTTCATGTTTACTATTATTAAAAGGAATTGCCAGAAATACTATCGGTGCCTCAAGTCCTTTAGCTTTATGTAAATTCATGATGCGGACAGTATTACTCTCTACCTTCAAGTCAAATTCTTCTTCTACCTCTGATCCCCATAATCTTTCTATCTCTTCAACCATGCCGGCAAAGGTATAAAAACGTCCCATCTCCAATTTTCGCAGATACTCCAGCAAAAAATAAAATTCATTATCCCGGATGATGGCTTCTGTCTCCATACAGGCTGCCAACTGCAATCCAGAACAATTTGCTATCTTTTCCAAGACATGCACTGGTAGCAATTGCCTACTCCAGCAATAGTAGGATCTCAATTGCTCGAAGGCAGCAGCGAATCTTTCTTTGAGATCTTGTTGAAGTCTATCTGGAATTTCACTAAAGATATCAAAAGTACCACCTGATTCCTTGAACTGATAAAGCTCCTCATCTGAAAAACCATAGAAAATTCCTCGCAATACAGCAATTAATAATACCTGGTTCTCAGTTTCTCTAAGTAAACGTAATAATTTTAGCAATTCTCGAATACCCTGAGACTGTTTGATTGAAGCAGCTCCTGATACAGTAACGGGAATATCAAAATCATTTAGTGCCCGTGCGTAGATGTCCATGCCCTTTTTATAGCGCACTAATATCATAAAATCACTATAGTCTATTGCAGGAGTTTTGCTATAAGCAAGTTCCTCTTCTTTGCGAATTATCTTCTTTTTCTGGTTTATCCAATGTTTGATAACCTTTGCAATTGCCTGGGCATCATTCTCGATAGTCTTATCCTTTAATCTATCTTTAGTAATAACTAATTGTCGCACTCCGGATAAAAATCCTTCCTCATCTTCTCTGACTGCATTCATAGGAGAATAACTGGCCTGGAATTCACCTTCTTGAACAGAAAACAATTTATTAAAAACAGGATTAAGGTACTCTCCGATAGATTTTAATGAGCGGAAATTACTATTGAGCTGAATTATCTTTCCTTTGCTATTTCTTATTAATGATTTGACCTGGTTATAGACTGCAATATCTGCTCTGCGAAAATGATAGATTGACTGCTGCGGGTCACCTACAATAAAAAGGGAGCCTGACCGTGGTATTAATTTCTGCCAGTGCTTTTCATTAATATCGCTCCCAGTAAGATAAAAAATAATCTCTGCCTGAATAGGATCAGTATCCTGAAACTCATCTACCAGCAATGTGCGATATTTCTGTTGAAAATAAGTCCTTATATGGGGATGTTCTTTTAACAGGGAAGCTACTTTTGTTAATAAATCCTGAAAATTGAGTAGTGAATATTTTTCTCTGAATTTATGGTAATTTTCTACTGCTGGCTTGATAAACTGAAAAACATGGTAATGACAGTATTCTCTCCATTCTTTGAGAGTCGGTTGGACATATTTGTCTCTCAATTCAGGCAATACTTTTTCTTTATAATATCTGGCAATTTCTTTTGATTGCCAGCGATTCAGGGTGATATAACCGCTATTAGAAAAAGTCCTATCGAAATTTTCCAATAATGATATCTTATTGTAATCTTTCTCAATAAAAGCAGAATAATCTTTCAGACGAAGTACCTGCTGAATTGCCTCCTGTATTTTGTCATATCCTTTTTCGGTCTCCGGTTTTGGAATATACTCATCAGCATTCTCACAAAAAAATACCAGTTCTTTCCATGTCTTGTCCAAATTAGGATTAGCATTATATTGGGGGCTAATCGTAGTATCCGGATAGAGGGATACCTGCTTATAACATCCTTTTAAATCTTTAATCTCAATACCTGAGCTTTCTATATCTTTTAGAATTTCAGAATCTGAAAGTTTTAAATTGCTTAAATAATTCTCCCAGGCCTTTTCCATGTAGAGGACATTGTCAATCTCATCCATCTCCTTAAAAGCTGGATCCAGTCCTGCCTCAATGGGAAATTCCCTTAGAAGTCTGGCACAAAAAGAATGAATAGTGCCGATATAGCACTGTTCAATATCAGAAAGGGCCTTACCCAGTATTTGTTTTTTCCGACTACTCTTACATTGCAGAAAGGCACTTTCAATTTTTTCCTGAAAACGTTCTTTCATTTCAATAGCTGCCTTTCTGGTGAAGGTAATAGCAACAATCTGTTCAATCGGATACCTACCTGACCGAACAAGAGCAACCATTCTCCCGACCAGGCTAGATGTTTTTCCTGAACCGGCGCTTGCCTCGACTAAAAAGTTATGTGTCAAATCAGTAATAATCTGCTGTCTTGCTTCTTCGTCACTGAGTATTGTCCTGTTACCTTCTTTATTCAAACTGCTTCATCCTCCTGAGATTATCAAAGGCTGATTCTCTTTCATATTTTTTCCCTGATTTTCCATTCACTGAGATGGCCTCGTTCTGATCCATTATATCCTGGTAATCACGACACATGAAGTGATCCGGTTTCTGGGTCATGGGAAAAACTCCCTTTGATACAATATCCAATAATATTTCAACAATCTCCAGCACTTCATTTGCATTTTCTTGTTTATACAAAACAAGCTTTCCGCGACCATATGCTGTTGGGAAATAATAACCTGATTCACTTATAATAACTTTTTTATCGGGAAATTTTTTTTTCAATATCTTTTTCAAGGCAAGAGCATAAAGGGCATGCTGCAGCTGCTCACCATGGCGATAGGGTTTTCCTTTTTTATAATTCCCAGAGCCTCCTGTCTTATAGTCAATAATCCGATAAGTACCAGCAGGCATCAGGTCAATTCTGTCAATTTTTCCCTGAAAACTTATCTTTTCTCCAGCAGGCAAAACAAGTTCTACTGACCTGACTTTTCCCAGAACTTCATGCTCGTTATCCCTGGTGCCAAATGCCAGTTCAAAATACTGCGGCACCTGACCTTTATAATACTTTTCTTCACCATTCAAAAAAATCCTACAGGACTCTAATATCTCCCTTCTCTCAGTCTGATAAATTAGTTCACCAGGAGGTGCCAGAAATTTTCTCTTTTCCTCTAGACCCTCATCGGCAATCTGTTCCAGCATCGACCAATGTTTAGAAAAAGAAGGGGCTTCAAATGCTCCCTGCGATTTTTCTATTAATCTTCG
>LKUH01000014.1 GCA_001412425.1 Candidatus Cloacimonas sp. SDB | reverse complement strand
CTTGTTCTTTACAAAAAAGAAAAATGTATCTCTTTTTATATCTGTTACGATAATATTACTTATAATACTATTTACTGCAGTTCCCAGAGTTGTAGATTTATTTACAGACACTTTAGCACAATCGATAAGTTCTTTATTTACAGAAAGTGACTCTTATCATATGAAGTCTATTGAGACCAGGGTTGAGTTAATAAAACATTCAATGACTATGCTTTTTGAGAGTTATTTATTTGGAGTTGGAGCAGGTAATTTTTCCGATAATATGACGTTTGACAGGATATATTCAACAAGCGGAATAGCAATTCCACACAATTATTTCTTCGAAATTCTCGCAACATTTGGTTTGGTTATTACATTATTATGGTTTTTGTTTATTATATACATCGGAATAACTTTATTAATAAAAAATTTTGGAAATGAAAAATCAAACATACAATTGGCTTCAGGTTTTGCAATGATATTATTAGTTCCTGCTAGTACTTTACCAAGTACAATAATGTTATTTTTTTCGCATTGGATTATAATTGCTTTATCAATATCCCTTGTGAAATTTAACAAAACCTTTTTAATTAAAACTTGAATGAAATAATAATCAATTTATGAAAAAGATTAATGCGAGTTCAGATTCAATAAAAACACTTATAATCTCTTCGGGTAAATCTGTCGAAAAATTGATATTACTTCTTTCAACTGTTATTCTTTCAAGGCATTTAACTCAAACAGATTTCGGAACATATCGACAAGTTTTTTTGGTAACAGGAATACTTTTAACTGTCTTTACTTTTGGTATTCCCCAAACAATCAATTATTTCCTGCCTTTGAGAAAAGAGAAGGATAAAAAAACTTTTATTTATCAAACATTTTTAATACAAGTATTACTTGGATTCGTTGCCTCATTAATATGTTGGTATGGTGGATTTTATATTGCACGGTTATTCTCAAATCCTCTTCTAGAAAACTACCTTAAAATATTTGCTTTATTTCCCCTTTTTTTCTTACCAGCTAATAGTTACACGAATATTTTTATTTGTATTAATAGAGCAAAGCTATCGGCTGTAATAAGCATTGTTTTTGGTATAATAAGATTGGCAATAATCGTTTTCGCAGTGGTTTTAAAATTATCACTTTCGTTTATTTTTGTTTCACTTCTTCTATATGCTCTGATCTTATTTCTAACAATTCTACTTATTGTCTCATTTAATTTTTCCTTATATCATATCAGCTTTTCACTTAATAATTTTATAAGACAATTGAAATTTGCTTTACCCATTGGACTCTCTTCAATTATTGGGATCCTGATTATCAGAATCGATCAGTTTATGATCTCGTCTTTTTTCAGCGTAGAGGACTATGCTGTATACTCAGTAGGTACTCTGGAAATACCTTTTGTTAACATATTAACCGTTTCATCAATGGCTGTGATAACACCCTATCTGGTTAAACAATATAAAGCTAATAGACTTGATCTTTTTCTACAGAAATGGAATAATTCTTTGATCAAGATCTCATATGTTATTTTTCCAGTAACTGTTTTTTTCATCTTTTTTGCAAGGGAAACCATAATAATTCTCTATACTGATAGATACACAGAAAGTTCTATTATTTTTCTGATCTATCTACTAAGACTGTTTGTGAAGATAACCTTTTTCGGACATATACTTGTAGCTCTAGGCAGCCCTAAAGCAGTTCTGAAATTTTCCATAATCACTTTAATACTTAATATTATTTTAAATTTTCTCTTCATCAGATTGTTTGGGTTTACCGGCCCTGCAATAGCTTCAGTTGTCGCTATTTATGTGATTTCTTTACTTCAACTAATTAAGATTTCTGGTATTATTAATAAAAGCTTATCAACTGTTTGGCCCTGGAAAGATCTGCTGATAATTCTAATTTCAGCTTTTATATCAGCCTCTATCAGTTATTTAGCAAAGTTTATTGAGTTACCCTTAATAATTTTAATGATAGCTGTAACGATTGTATTCAGTTCTGTTTATCTTTTACTGACTCAGTTTATATTTAAACGGTTCTTACCGGGGATCATAAAGATCACATTCCCCGGTTTTGGAGTGAAAAAAGTTTAATATGAAGAAGTCTGTTCTAATAGTAAGTTATTATACTTATCCCTGTGATTTGATAGGAGCTAAGAGGAGTTCTTACTTAGCTAATTATCTTCACTCTCAGAATTTTAGAGTAATAGTATTGAAGGCTGCGAATAAACATTATGGGACTAATGTTGATTATACTCTAAAACTAAACAAAAATATAGAAATAAAACACATTAAATATCGTTGGGATTTAGTGAATTTCAAACTTTCAATCAGATGGTATTTTCTTTTCAAAAAAGAATTAATAGCAATCTTACGTGAAAATCACGTTGATCAAATAATAATGAGTGGAGGTCCATTCTGTTATTTTAATTTAACAGGATACTTGAAGAAAAAAACAAATGCTAATATTATCTTGGATTTCAGAGACCTTTGGGCCTTTGGTTTTCTCCGACCTAAAGGATTTAGAAACAGGATTATTTACAAAATCAAGCAAATTCTTGAGAAGAATAGTATCAGCTCTGCTGATATTGTGATAGGTGTTTCTGAAAAAATAAGTGAGAAATATAAGAAATTATATAGTACATCCACCAAAGCTGATTTTATAACTATTATGAATGGGTTTGATGAAAGTCTTCTTGAAAATATGCCTTTTACAAAGAAGAACCAGGAGTCATTTAAACTAGCAATTTTTGGAAAATTCTCATCATATAACTTGAATGATGTTAAGGTTCTTGTGAATGGTCTTTCCAGCTATAAAAATGAATTTAAGCTTATACATATTGGCCTTCAGGAATTGTATTTAGAAAAAATGATAAAGGTTAATCAATTGGAAAAACAGTTCATTTATCTTGGATATATGAATTATGTAGAAGCAATGAGTAAGCTATCAGAGATGGATTGCCTTATTGTCAATAATCGTTTGGAAGTAGGAATTGGTACAAAAATATTTGATTACATATATTTGAATAAACCGATCTTAGCCTTTTTAAAAAACTGTGGAGAGCATCGAGCTTTTCTCCAGCAATT
>LKUH01000013.1 GCA_001412425.1 Candidatus Cloacimonas sp. SDB | reverse complement strand
CATCTGTAATTTTCAAAAAAATATAGGAGGATGATGAATGATTATTCCGACGATTTGGGTAATAGTACCTTTAGGGGCGATCACTGCTCTTATTTTTGCAATTATTTTTTATTTTGAGGTAAAAAGAAGCGATCCCGGAACAGCTGACATGCAGAAGATCGCTAAGCATGTTAGAGATGGAGCATTTGCCTATTTAAGACAACAGTACAAAGGAGTTGGAATATTTTTTATTTGTGCTGTCATTCTTTTTAATATCATGGCTCATGTTCTGCATGTACTGCATTGGTTAATTCCCTGGGCTTTCCTTACCGGTGGATTCTTCAGCGGTCTAGCTGGTTGGATCGGAATGAACACAGCAACATTAGCTTCCAACAGAACAGCAGCAGGAGCACAGAAAAGTCTGAATAAAGGACTTAAGGTCGCCTTCCGTGCCGGTGGGGTTATGGGGCTGGTAGTAGTAGGCCTTGCTCTGATTGATATTTCAGCCTGGTTCTATATTTTAAATCATTTTAGAATACCTTTACATGAGATAACCGTTATTATGTTGAGTTTTGGAATGGGTGCATCAACGCAGGCACTTTTCGCCAGGCTCGGTGGTGGTATTTATACCAAGGCCGCTGATGTCGGAGCCGATCTTGTGGGTAAAGTTGAAGCGGGGATTCCGGAAGATGATCCCAGAAATCCTGCTACTATTGCAGATAATGTTGGTGATAATGTTGGTGATGTTGCCGGTATGGGTGCCGATCTGTATGAATCTTATGCTGGCTCAATTCTGGCAACAGCAGCATTAGGTATGGCTGCCGTAACTCAGATCTTTGGTCATGATTCTGCCTGGGCCATAAAATTTGTTACAGCACCCATGGTTCTGGCCGGAATCGGAGCATTTCTCTCCATTCTGGGAATCTATATGGTTTCAACAAAAGAAGATGCCGGCACCAAAGAGTTGATGTTAGCTATGAACAAGGGAGTTTACGGCAGTTCAATTTTGATAGCTATCGTTGCTTTTTTTATTACAAAATTCATGCTTCCTCCAGAATATTCTCTGGGTGTTTTTCTGGCAAGTATAACCGGGCTTCTGGCAGGGATTTTGATTGGATATTCCACCGAAAGATCTACTTCTTTTGCTTATAAACCTACTCGAGGGATAGCGGAACAGGGGGAATTCGGTCCCGCTACAGTTATAATTGATGGTTTAGCTGTGGGTATGAAATCAACAGCAGCTCCGGTAATCATAATTTCTATAGGTATTATGGCAGCTTTTAGTTTCAGCAAAGGTTTTACCTATCCTGAGATGGGATTGTATGGAATTGGTTTTGCAGCCGTCGGCATGCTGGCTACTCTTGGTGTTACTCTGGCAATGGATGCTTTTGGACCTATTGCCGATAATGCCGGTGGTAACGCAGAGATGTCTAAACTTCCTAAGGAAGTTAGAAACAGAACAGATGCGCTGGACAGCGTTGGTAACACAACTGCTGCTACTGGTAAAGGCTTTGCTATCGGTTCAGCAGCATTAACAGCAATGGCTCTGCTGGCAGCCTATCTGGAAGAAGTTAGGGTAGGTCTGGTTTATGCCGGTCATAAGATAATGAATATTGAATTTGCCGGAGAAATAGTCAGAACAGTTTCTATCAGGGAAGCTACTATCGCAGATTTTGTGAATTATTATAATATCAATTTAATGAATCCGAAATTTCTGATTGGGCTCTTTGTAGGAGCTATGGTAACATTTGTGTTTGCTGCTTTAACCATGAAAGCAGTGGGAAGAGCTGCAGGAGATATGGTGGCAGAGGTAAGAAGACAGTTTAAGGAAATTCCCGGAATTTTGGAAGGTACTTCAGAACCTGAATATGCTAAATGTGTACACATCTCAACAGTAGGAGCCCAGAAGGAAATGGTGGCACCGGCATTATTGGGTATTCTTACACCGATAATAGTAGGTTTATTAATGGGAGTTGCTGGTGTTTTAGGGTTACTGGCAGGTGGACTTTCAACCGGATTTACCATTGCAATTATGATGAACAATGCAGGGGGAGCCTGGGATAATGCTAAGAAATTCGTAGAAACTGGTGCTTTTGGGGGGAAAGGATCAGATACTCATAAAGCTACTGTTGTTGGCGATACAGTCGGTGATCCCTTCAAAGATACTGCGGGTCCATCTATTAACATTTTGATCAAATTAATGAGTATGGTCAGTATCGTTTTTGCAGGTTTAATAGTTGCTTATTCTCCCAGGATAGAAGCTTTGTACAGCAAAAAAATGGAAACTCCTAAAACGGAGATCATCAACACTGAAATGCCCGATAGATAATTGGCCTATAACGTTAAATAGAATAATTTTAAAAAAAAGGGAAGACGAAGTTGTAGGCTTCGTCTTTCTTGGTTTTATATGAAAAAAATATTAATACTGGTAATCCTATTTATTTTTGTACAACTTTCGACAACTGAGAAAGTAGGACTGGCTTTAAGCGGAGGTGGTGCCAGAGGTTTTGCCCATGTTGGAGTATTAAAGGCTATCGATGAAATGAACATTAAAATTGATTACATAGCCGGAACCAGTATTGGTGCAGTAATAGGTGCGTTGTATGCTATAGGTTATACCGGAGCAGAAATCGAAAATATAATACTGGAGCTTAACTGGAGAGATCTGCTGGATGATAAAGTGGATAGAGAAGATGTTTATATCGGACAGAAAAGATGGAAACCCTATGCTAATTTTAATTTTTATTTAGCAGAAAACTTCAGTCCAATGTTACCCAGGGGATTTTCATCTGGTAATACGCTGGTGAATAAATTATTCGATCTTACTTTCTCTGCTGCTGATATTGCTGATTTTGATGAATTTTTGATTCCCTTTCGATGTACAGCAACAGATGTATTAAGCGGTGAATTGAAAGTATTTGATTCCGGTTCATTACATGAAGCAATCAGGGCATCCATATCATTTCCAACCTTTCTGGAACCTTTTGAAATTGAGAATAAATTTTACATCGATGGTGGGATTAACGCAAATTTTCCAGTGGAAATTGTATCGAATATGGGAGCAGATTATATTATAGGTGTGCAGGTTACTTCAGGTTTAAAAGAGCAGGACGAACTGATAACATTAATTGATATTCTGGATCAGACCGTGAATTTTAAAATCAATGAAAATGTTGAAGAATCAAAAGCAAAATGCAATATTTTGATAGACCCGGCCCTGGAAGATTTCTCTAACTTATCATTCGATCAGAAAAGTGAAATTATTGAACAGGGTGAAATAGCTGCCCGTAAAATTCTAAAAAAAGTTGAACTGCCTTTAAGAGGGGATGAAATCAAAAATAAGCCTTCTGAACCAGATTATGTTTTTCTGAATAAGATCACCATAACTGGAAATGAGAATTTGAGCAGTTCTAAAATTAAACGTTTTCTTGGATTGGAAGAAGGTGTTGGATATTCTAAAAAGCAGATTTTAGCCGCTTTCGAAAGAGCCTATAATGTAGAATTATTTGATTATATTTATCCCAGATTTGAGGAACAAACTGATGGGAAAAAGCTGATTGTTAAGCTTAAAGAAAGAAACAGAAAAAAATTAGGAATAAATTACACCTATAACGATCGTAATCAGTTCGTTGCCGGTATTATATTGGAATTAAATAACTACATTCAAAGGAACTCGAAGCTCTTATTCAACTTACAATTGGGAAATATCACTGAAGTAGACCTTGATTATGTGAAGAATTTTGGCAGGACAATGGGAGTATATTTCAGACTATTCCCTCATTTTCGGGAACACAGGTTATTTTCCTATAATGAAAATCACGAAAAAGTGAATAGTGTCAAATCCCGACAGAAAGGGATTACCGGAGGAATAGGTTTTTTCGCCCAGTATGCTGTTAATGCGGAATTTTTTGCCTTCACTTATGATACGGAGATGTATCGTGATATCGCCGAATTTGAAGAAAAAAAATTCAGATCCTCCGGACTTGGTTTTAAGCTTTATCATGAAAATCTGGATGATTTTATGTTTCCCATGAGAGGCTCTCAGATTCTGGCTAAGATCAGTAAGGCTCATAGAGAGTATTACAGCGATGTAAGTTATAATAAGTTCTCTTCTAAATTAAAGCTGATCCTTCCTCTTGGGGAAAACTTATCTTTTAAATATCAATTTGAGTATGGTTCTTATTTCGATAGTGATGATGTTCAGTTCGACCCTTTCCTGATCGGTGGAATTGATAGTTTTCTGGGATTGAATTATAATGAAATGAGCGCTCCAATCTATAAGATAAATACATTATGTCTCAGGTTTCGTCTCTACAGGGAGTTATATTCCGATCTGCAGTATAATGTTCTCACTTTGGGTGATTCGGATGTCTGGTTACCCGAAAACAGTATTTATCATGGCGCAGGAATCAATATTGGTTACAATGCTGCTTGGGGTCCAATTAGATTTGCAGCAGCCCTGGATGAAGATCTGGAAAGTTATCTATATTTTTCTTTTGGTTATGAATGGGATTTCTTCGAATTTTCCAGACATTGATTTCTAGTGGCTTACTAATAATAAATAATTAATTTTTAAAATAAAATAGATTAGAGGAATTATGACAAAAAAAGTGAAGATATCAGAAATTTATCCAGTTATTCCACTTCGTAATACGATTGTTGTACCAAGTACAATAACACCATTATTGGTTGGAAGACCTGCTTCGATCATGGCAGCTGAAAAAGCCCTGGTAAAAAATAAGAGGATCATCTGTATTACGCAGAAGAATAATGCAGATTCCGACACCGACCCGAAGGCTAAAGACCTTTACCGTTTTGGCACTTTATGTACAATTCTGCAGGTTCTAAAACTGCCTGACGGTACAATGAGACTATTAATTGAAGGTGACAACAGGATTATTGTCACCAGATATTATAAGATAAAATCTCATCTGGAAGGTACTTTCCAGAAAATTGATAAGATTCAGAAAAAAACCGTTGTTGAGTTTGAAGCACTGCAGCGTTCTTTGAAAAAGGCATTTTCCCAGTATGTTAAGCTAAATAAGTCCATTCCGGAGGAATCTCTCTTCCCGCTGCACGATTCTTCCAAGCCGGAAGAGTTTTTTTACTTTGCCTTGGCTAATATCCAGATAGATGTCAGAAAGAAACAGAAGCTATTTGAACTTGATGATCTATTTGAATCTATGAACAGATTGTTCACTATTACAAATAAGGAAATACAGATTTTAAGACTGGAAAATAAAATTGATGGATCAGTGAAAGATAAGCTTAATAAAATGCAGCGAGAGTATTACCTTACGGAGCAACTGAAAGCAATCAATAAGGAACTTGGAATAACGAAAGAAGAAAAAACAGAATATCTGGAATTCAAAGAGAAATTTAATAAACTCAATCTGAGCCCGGAAGCACGTAAAAAAGCTGAAGAAGAGTTGAATAAGCTTGGTCGGATGAATCATTATTCTCCTGAATATTCCGTAATTCATACTTACCTCAATTGGATCTACGATCTCCCCTGGGAAGATCCAGTAATGCAGAAATTCAGCCTTAAAGGTGCACAGAAAATCCTGGATGATGATCATTATGGATTGATCAAGGTTAAAGAGAGAATTCTTGAATATATGGCGATTGTTAAATTGGCAAATAAAGTAAAAGGTCAGATCCTGTGTTTTGTTGGCCCTCCAGGTGTTGGTAAAACTTCCCTGGGTAAATCTATTGCCAGAGCTATGAATAGAAAATTTGTACGCCTGTCGTTGGGTGGAGTAAGAGATGAAGCAGAGATTCGTGGCCATAGGCGCACATATGTTGGTGCACTGCCAGGTGTAATTATTCAAAGCATGAAAAAAGCTGGCACCAAAAACCCGCTGATAATGATGGATGAAGTTGATAAAATGAGTATGGATTTCAGAGGAGATCCTGCCTCCGCTCTGCTGGAAGTGCTTGATCCTGAACAGAATAACTCCTTCCGCGATCACTATCTGGATTTCAGTTATGACCTGTCTCAGGTTATATTTATTACTACTGCTAATACGTTAACTTCAGTACCACGTCCTCTGCTGGATAGAATGGAAATAATTGAACTTCCCGGCTATACAGCCTTTGAAAAAATGAATATCGCGGTTAAACACCTGGTACCAAAAGTTATCAGTGAACATGATATTGCAGGTCAGGTCAATATTAAATACAATAAAACCGCAATTCAGAAAATCATTGAACTTTATACCAGAGAAGCAGGAGTTAGAGAGCTGGAAAGACAGATCGCCAAGATCCTGAGAAAAGTTGCTAAAGAATTTGTGGAAGGAAATAAAACCAAAAATATCACCATTAAATCCCAGGATCTGGAAAAATATCTGGGTATCCCCAAACACCTGTACTCTGAAGTTAATAGAAAAAATGCTGTAGGCGTTGTAACTGGTCTTGCCTGGACAGCATATGGCGGAGAGACTCTGCAGATCGAAGTAGTAAAAATGAAAGGTGAAGGAAAACTCAAACTTACCGGACAATTGGGCGATGTTATGCAGGAATCTGCTAAAGCTGCCTACAGCTATGCCCGAATAAATGCTGAGAAATACGGCATTGAAGAAGATTTTTATAAAAAGTATGATCTCCATCTTCATATTCCAGAAGGAGCTATTCCAAAAGATGGACCCAGTGCTGGAATAACAATTGTAACAGCTATCGTCTCAATTCTGTCAGGGAAAAAAATCAAAGGAGATCTGGCCATGACGGGGGAACTTACACTTAGCGGAAATGTGCTTCCCATCGGAGGTTTGGCTGAAAAACTGATTGCTGCTAAACGAGCCAGAATCAACAATGTTATTATTCCTAAAAAGAATGAACCTAACTTAACTGAAATCCAGAATGAGATAAAAAAAGATCTTAACATTATCTTTGTGAATAAACTGGATGAAGTCCTTAAAATTGCACTCATAAATTAGATGGATATAAATATAGTTTCAGAAGAGATCCTGCCTGATAACACAAGCAGGATCATTCTGAAAATTAAGGCAAAAGAGCTTGTGTATTTTGGCTACATTATCGAATCCTTCGAAGGCTGGTGTAATTATACTACAATTAAAAAAAATGAACCCTTTCTGCAGATTGATGTTACACCTGAATACTTAGGTTCGGTAAAAAAACTGCTGCAATATCTGATGAGCTGGAACTGAATAACCGCATTCAAAAAAAACTACTATAGAATTTGAAAAGATCTTCTT
>LKUH01000012.1 GCA_001412425.1 Candidatus Cloacimonas sp. SDB | reverse complement strand
GAAGTCTTTTTTAAAATTAAATCCGGGCTTCCACAATGGTATGTGATTATTACCTTTTTACTGAATAATTTAGAGGCAATATACGTCCAGATTAATGGAATGTCTCCCAACAACCCCGAAGTGTGGACATGAACGCAATCATAATTTTTTCTTTCATTAATTAAATCAAAGAACATTTTAAATTTAAAATAGGACTTTGAATCTATGTAGATACAAAATATTCCTTCCCTTTCTAGTATGTTTCCATAGATTTTCGCAATATCTCCAATTACGTTTTTCCCTCCAGGCGCCACGATGCATAATCTCTTTGCCTCTGGTAATTGTGTGTCAATTTGCATACTATTTAAGCCTCCAGAGAGTTCATAGTGATTTTATAAACCGGACAACGATTTAGAGTTACATTCCCTCTTTTTGCCCAAGTACCGTTTAATTATGCCAAACGTTATCGGAAATGAATAGCGATAGAAATTCTTTACAAACTGAACTCTCATATTTCTCTTTGCAGATCTTTTATATCCGCTATATAAGAAATGATAATCCCCGATAGATTCTTCATAATCCGATAAAGACCGGTTTTCGAACGTACTCCGGATCGTGTCCAAATGCTTTATCGAGGCCTCTGCTTTTGGGGATCTGACTAATTTGGGTTGATAATCTTTTTCATCTGCCATGACGGGTATAATATTCACCTTTACTGAATCCAATGAACCATCATCAATTGTTATCTCTGCAATAAATGATTCCTGAGTTGTTGGGATGTACGTGTGATCGAAAATGAAGTTCCCTAAACTATAAAATATGGGCCGGTTTTTGTAAACCTCATAACTCTGAGTGACATGAGGATGGCCGCCAAAGATAATATCTGCTCCTGTGTCAATGAGCGTGCGGCCGATTCTGATCTGATCAGGAGATGGATAGGGAACATACTCGAACCCCCAGTGAATTGAAATAATAACAAGGTCAACACCAGATCGAATTTTCTTAATGTCCTGGAGAATAGGATCTTCGGAGTGAATCTTATTGTAGCTGGAATTTGGAATATTGTCTTCGATAAAAGAATATGCCAAGAAAGCAATTTTATAGCCTTTTAAATTAATTATTTCAATCTCATTCGCGATGCCGACAGGATGCATGTTGTTATTTCTCAGCAGTTGAACCGTATTCTGAAATAAAATATCCTTATTTTCCATAATATGATTATTCGCAACCGAGAGTACGTTGAATTTCGCATTTTTTAAGCCTTCAATAACACCAGGGTCAGCACAAAAAAACTTGGGCCATTTCTCTTTATCAGAGTCTTCGCTCATAATGGAGCACTCTAAATTCCCGAAAACAATATCTCCCCCATTAAATAAAAAGCGCACGTTATCAAACAAGTAATTAGTGCCCCTACGCTTAACTACGCTAGATACGCCAAAATTATTACATAATGGTTGCTCTCCCAGCATAATGTCGCCAACGGCGTAGATCTTGAGGGACATTTTTTATTTCACTAGTTTGTTGATAATAAACTTATATTTTCCCGCGCCAGTTCTCTCAATTGTATCGACATACTTAAACTCGATATGCCAACCCGGACTCTTCTTGGCGACAATTTCTCGGATGCGATCCAATTGTTTTTCGTCAAAGTCATCAGGGACAATTTTGACGACAATTTTTTCTAAATCCTCTTGGATGACCTGATATTCCTTGATTCCCTGACCATAGTCCCAAAAAATATACAGGAAGAACCAACCATGGATATATTTTCCTTCTGGGGTTATTAGGAAATCCACCGAACGACCAATAATCTGTTCCAAAAGTCTTGATCCTCTTCCACACCCGCAAAAATCCTCCGTAATAACAGCCTCATCTCCAGTAGCATACCTGATGAACGGCATGGCATAGTTATTCAGGCTGGTTGCAAGGATCTGTCCTTCACCAGAGTCAACTGCAAGACCGTCACCATCAACGACCTCCAAGATGCTCCTCTCGGTGTCAATGTGCAGTCCGGTATGTTCGGGGCACTCATAAGCGCTTATCCCGCCGTCGTTTAGCCCGTAATTATCATAAACGTTGCAATCAAAGACATCACCAATGGTCTTTCTCATGTGTGGAAAGAGTTTTTCAGCTGTCGTAAACACACCTTCAGGAGAGGGGATTGAGATCTGATTCTCCTCCAGCCACCGAGCAAAGAAGTAGATCGACAAGGCATACCCCCTGATAAATTTCGGCTTGAATGAATTGATCCTTTGGGAATACTCACGCATCTCACCCTCTCCCATGTCAAACGATGATAACTTCCTTATGTTCCTCGCGGTTTCGTGTACCTTTACACTCAGAAAAGATTTTTTCCCGACATCAAGTGAAGAACCAGCAAGAAAGACCATTTTATCTCCTAACTCAAAACCCCCATATCCCCACCCTCTATAGAGGAGCGCTCCACCAAGAAAACGGTCATTCTTTGATAGTCTGTATTGCATTGGAGTTCCTGTTGATCCCCCCGTTGCCCGTTTGTAATAATTCATAGAGGCAAGATTTAAAGGTTTTAATTCATCCCAATGCTTTTTTATAATTTCTTTTGCAAGAATAGGCAATTTTTGAAGATCTTCGATAGTCCGTATATCCCCGGGCGAGAGCTTAAGGCCATTGAAGAGGTTGCGGTAGTAGGGGACTTTTTCATAGGAAAACTCAATTAAATGCCTTAACTTCTTTTCTTGATCGCGTTTCAGCTCGTCGTAAGATCTCCACTGATTTCGGATCAATTTTTTGTATGTAGGATAGAATGAAGGGTCACCACATTGATGCGCTAGAATAAAGAGTCCTTTGCGGAACATATTTACCTCTCACCTTTTCCAATCCCCAAATACACAATCCCCTCTCCGGCCTCGAATAGATTCTTCCCGTCCAAGACCCCAGCGAAGCCATGAGCCCCTTCACCGCCTCCACAGAGATCCGCCAGAATACGGCATGGTCCACGGAAAAGACCGCACAATCCGCCCGGAAAGCGCCTCCTCAACGCTCCTCCTCTTCACAGACTTCCGTCCAGTGTAACCACAAGCTGGACAAAGGACATTGTTTCGCCCGAATGAATAATATTTAGCTATATTCACGTAATATTTTCTGTAAATAGAATAAAATATCTGGTAAAAACCATATTGCGATAGCGTTTCCCTGTTCAAAACAAGAAAATATTTTATTTTATTGATACTGTTCTGAACAAAGGTCACTTAAATTGCTCCTGTAGATCTGGATTTCTTTTGATTTTTGCAACGCTTTCCGGGTAATTCTCAATAAACCAGACCATGAACGCGGTAACATCTATTTTGTCTTTCAATAAGTGCTTCTGTTTCTCTCGCCCCTTTTCTTTGAGGTCTGGATCCTGGAGCAACATCACTGCCATTTCGATTGACTTCTTTTGGCTTGACTCATCCAGCTTGAAATTATAGACAAGATCATACTTTCTCTCTTCCTCATCAGTGTATCCACGACCGGCGAAGTCACAGAATATAGCGTGGGTCCCCAAAACAGCGCACTCCGACGCCATGGTTGCACTCTCACCATAGAGGAGCGTTGCGTAGTACATCAGATCATGTATTTTTTCTGGCGAAACACCTATCTGGTATGGCTGCAACTCCGGAGGCAGCGCCCGTTCGGATGTGATCAGCACGCGGCCATACTGCTCCAGTGCCTTCACAAGCCCGACCTTGTCACAGAGGCCGTGCTGGCCGACGTCGTGACTTGCCTCCCAGGAGACAAAGCGGACGATGATGAAAGGGTCGTCTTCAGTAAGATCGAGTTCGGTAAGGACAGCGGGGTTTGGGGTGAAGTGGTTGGGGTGGAGGTAGGCGATCTCGTGGTAGCCGTTGTAGTGGATCTGTTTCGGGCCGATAGAATCGCGATAGCAATTTGGTGTGCATATCACATCTGAAAAAGGAAAAGTGATAGCGTTTGCAATTTTTGCATGCTCGGTATCAGTAAAAATGATTGATTTTGAATTAGTCAGTTTTGATACATGAGCAGCAATTGTATTGTTAATTCCCATGAGGATATCGGGTTTGAATTTCTTGGCAATTTTATATAATTGAATATCCCGATGAACCAATTCATACGCTTGTTTGAATCCCGAGTATCTTCTACAAGAAATTGTATATTCAATGTGATACGCGTCTAATAGGTCTAATGTTACCTCCTTTACACTTGCAGTTACTAAAATATCATGACCTTTTTCTTTCATTTTCCAAATAAAGTTTTTAAAAAAATGAACGTGTCCTGGATGGCCGATATCAATACATATTTTCATTCAATCATCCAATTTTTTTATTACTTTTGCCGGGACACCAACGGCCAAACAATTCATGGGAATGCTTTTATTCACAACAGCTCCTGTTCCTATAACTGATTTCTCTCCAATCTCAACACCCTGAGTTACAATGCACCCAGGTGCCATCCAAACACCCATGCCTATCCTGACAGGTTGGACACTCCGGGGATATTTGTCACGGAGAGGTAACGACCCTCTGGAATGTGCACTGATAATACAGCGGTCACCAATCTCTGCATAATCCTCAATTGTTATTTGTTCTGGATGAATGCGGTCAAAGATGACATCATATCCAATATACACATTTTTACCAATCCGTATTCCCCTCATCCTATGAAATTTAACCCGAACGGATGGAACCGGGAATTTTGAAGCCAAAATCTCCAAAATCCAGTTTTTAATAAATCTTACACTGAATCTTACTGAAGATTCTTCGTTATGCTCTACAACTTCCGTAAAAGCGATATGGTCTCTCTCTGAAACCACTATCCCACCTTCCCATAAAGATAAAAGCCTTCACCCGACTTGAATCCAAGCTTTCTTTGATTGACGAGATCGTAAAGCAATTTAGCTGGTTTGTAATGCGGATCGTGAAGTTCTCTATGAAGGACTTCCAAGATTGAAAGACAGATGTCAAGGCCAATAAAATCTGCGAGTTCGAAAGGCCCCATTGGATGATTCAAACCAAGTTTTGTAGCGTTGTCAATATCTTCTTTCGAAGCGACACCGTTTTCAAAAAGGTGTATCGCTTCATTAATCTGGGGAAGCAATAACCGGTTTACCACATATCCAGGACTGTTTTTTACAACAATTGGTCTTTTATTTAATTTTATTACCAGGTTTTTTATGGTATTAATTGTCGTCTCTGACGTCGATTTTCCCACTACAACTTCAACAAGATCCATACGGTGGACTGGATTGAAAAAATGCATCCCGATGCATTTTTCTGGCCGGTTGCTTGCTATAGACAAATCATCGATAGAAAGCGATGAAGAATTCGAGGCAAAAATTGTGGAAGGCCCACATATTTTTGAAAGATTATTGAAGATTTCTTTCTTTATTTTTAGATCTTCAATTACTGCTTCAATGATAATATCACAATGAGCAAGATCTTCATATTTCGTAGTTATATGTAAATTTTTCAAAGATTTTTTCATTTGATCCTGGGTGAGCCTTTTTGATATTTGCTTCTGAATTCTGGAAAGAATAACACTTGCATTTTCTTCGGCTCGTGTTTTTACTGTTGTTGGATAGTGATATTGGATTAGATAGGATGCTATCTGTATTCCCATGAGACCTGTTCCGATAACACCAATTGTCATATCCGTTTTTTTGTCTTCCATTAGATCAATGGTATCTCCAATCTCATACTTTTCGAATGATTTTTTAATGATTTTATCCCCTTTTCCATCTTCGAGGATATTGACGTAGTATGGTACTTTTTCATTTCCAGTTGAAGGAATGAAAACCTCGGAAAAACCAACCACTTTGTATTGAGTTTCTTTGATTTGGGTTATTTCATTCCCGCAAAAGATACATTTCTCTACAGGATGATTCCAGCATTTATTGCAATACGTACAGCAATATTTCATATCAAATTCCTAGAAGTGTAATCCCGCATGTACCCCCGACTCCACCGATATTCTGTGCAAGCCCAATTTCGGGGTTATCTACTTGCCGTCTACCCGCTTCAAGGCGGAGCTGTATAACTAGTTCAAAAATCTGAGCTAATCCCGTTGCACCAATCGGATGGCCGTTTGCTTTCAATCCTCCGTCTGTATTCACTGGAATTGACCCACTAATTAAAATTTCATCTCGTTCAATCATTTGAGGAGCTTCGCCCGGTCCGCAAAAACCAAGGTCTTCTAATGCAAGGATCTCGCTAATCGTAAAGCAATCATGAACTTCAAGAACATCAATATCCCTTGGTGAAAGGTTTGATTCTTTGTATACTTTACTCGAGGCAATCTTTGATGCCGAAAAAGAAGTTAAATCCTTCCGCTGGGTGAGTGAAATTGTATCGGTCGCGATATGCGAGCTGATAATTTTAATGTCGCGATCTGATTTTTTCAGACCTGAAATGATGACTGCTACTGCCCCATCCGATATTGGACTACAATCAAATAAATTGAGAGGCGATGCAATCATGGGAGAATTTTTAATTATATCCATTGTTACTTCCTTATGGTAGAAATGTGCCAGAGGATTCAAATTTGCATTTTTATGATTGATAAATGAGATTTTTTCAAGAACTTCATGGGAAATATTATATTTCTTCATATATTGTTGGGCAATTAGAGCATATGATGCAGGAAAAATAAGTCCATTTTCATAATCATTCTCATGATCACCAGCCATTGCTATTGCATCTGTTGGTGCCATCAATTTTGTTCCAGTCATTTTCTCTGCTCCTATGACCATAATGTTGTTTGAATCTTTCAGAGAATTCAATGCCTGATTGAGAGCAACGCTACTCGATGCACATGCAGTCTCT
>LKUH01000011.1 GCA_001412425.1 Candidatus Cloacimonas sp. SDB | reverse complement strand
TTCAGCAATTATTTGTTGTTTAATTTTTTAGAATGAGAAAGTAATTTACGCAGTTCAGGATCTGTTACTTTTTCCAGAGCACAGGCGATCAGTTTTTCTGCATCATTATCTGCTCTACAGGCATAAATTTCAGCCTGCAATCCCATTTCAAGTTTATCTAGCTGACGGACAAATCTGCCTTCTGGAGATGTGCCAAATTCAAATTCCTGCCAGACAGAAAGCAGTCGATCACCATCCGGAAGATTCCTGAAAATTTTTTTCACTGCTTCCTGTTCGAGTCTGCTTTTCTCTTTTTCGGAAATATTACTGGTTGGAGTTAGATCACCAATAATACTTTCTCCGGTTTCATGGAGCAGTGATATTTCCAGAACTTTCAATTTGTCCAGCTCAGGAGGGCAGAGCAATAGTGCCAGAAGAGCTGTTCCAAAGGAGTGATCTGCAACTGATTCACATTTTACCTCCGGAACATTCCGCTGCAGCCAGCCCTGCCTGTATAAAGCTTTTAGTTTCAAAAAGTGTTGAAACACTTTTATTACAGGTTCTTTACTGTAAGGTTCAAATTTAAATTTCCATTTCATTACTTGAAAGAAATACTGCAATCTCGGGAGTCAAGCTAAATATCAACGTTCATGAGTCTTATAGGTCACACAAATTCCGGTTTTGCCTCATGTTTGCGGATAATTTCCGAATAATTCCTTGAACTTAAAAAAATAGAAAGTAATAATCAAAGCTGACAATTTATTACCGGTAAGTAAGATACGTGCCTAAAAGCAGATTAATTTATTTCCCAGGTTAGCTCAAGGTTTATCTGGAATTGATTCTGCTGATTCAGTTTCAGTAAAAAGAACACTTTTTATCTGTGGGAAAATTTGGAGGTAAATGTTGAAGATAAAAAAATATTGGGTTATTATAAGTCTGATAAGTATTGTTCTGATGGCAGGATGCGGTAATAAACCAAATGAACCTGAAATTTTAGAGCCGAGATGGAAGTTGATTTCACATTTTGGAGAAGAACGAATCACCCAGCTGCACGTCAATGAACTGAATAACCAATTATCTGTAACTTCTAAAGACAAATTCAGCATCATTTATTCGGGCAGCGTAGAACCTGCTGTTACTGCAGACCTTCAGAATCCAACTCATGACTGTTACAATTACATTCCTTTTATCACAGATGAATATTATTTTTATTGTAATGTGAATGGTCAATACCTGCATATCGGCAGTAATTCAACCGGAGAACTGATCGGCTCTATACCTATTAATGCGATTGTTGACAGTGTTGATCTTCCAGCTCAATTCACCCGTTCCCAGGGTTTCTATTATTCCAACCATATAAAATACCATGATGGTATGTATATGATATCCATCAGACATCTTGCTATTCCCCAGGATGACTGGCTTTATTTCGGGCAGTTCGATTTTTCGGGTGATGAACCTGCATTTTTGATCACAAAAAAGATAAGAGCTTATGAGGAATATTCTACCACAAGTGTCTGGGTAAACGGCAATTATTACTATGGCGGTTATTTCTGGCAGTATAGAAGCGATAATTTTAATCCCTCTGTTTGTGCAGTTAATGAAACAGACCTGAGTGTTATCTATACCGATTTTGGACTGATTATCAGAAATGTTTATGAGTATTATGATTACCTGCTGGGATTTTTCGATGGACCGGTAAAAAAATCTTATGACGGAGGATTCACCTGGGAGGACTGGATCTGTTTGAACGCTCCCTGGAACCATGTGCTGGTAGATGGGGTGGATGTATTGTTTTTTTCTCATAATCTGGGTTCGATCAATTTTGATACTCTGGAAACGGCAAATTATGAGAATGGTGAATTACACAGTCATTGTATTGTAGTTATGGCAGAATTTGATAACAAGGTCTTTGCCGGTACTCTGGATGGTCTGTATTACTGCGCTCTGGAAGATTTTTTTATTCCAATTTCCACTACCGGAACCCGAGAAATAATCGATCTGCAGATCAGGGATTGATCCTCAAATATTTAATTTTTAAAAAATAATCGAAAAAAGGAAACTGGTTGCTGTTCGGGCCTGTTTCCATACATCAAAGGAGGTTACATATGAAACGATTATTTTTTTTACCCCTGCTGCTTATTTTAACAACAAAACTGATCTGTGAAGTCTGGTATTACGATCCTGACCCTCAGATCATGGTGGGTGACTGGAGAGCTGATGAGTATTACTATTATGATTGGGAAGCCTACAATATCAGTGAAACAATAACTTCACCTTTTTATCAGGTTGAGGCATCCCATTTAAATGCGATCAATCAGGAAGCAGACTCAGATTTTCAACCAGAGGATGGCTGGTGTTTGTATGCAGCTAATTTTGGAGAGCAACCCGGCACGGGTTCGGGATTTCCCCTTTTTGCCTTGTATAATAAGTACACCGGAGTTTTACGCGTATTCATTTATAAAACTGTTAATGCTCCTGAAAGTTATACTTATATCGCCGTGGAATTAACCTATAACGGTAATTCAGCTTTGTTCTCATTAGGTGAAGAAGAATTAGAGGGCGGAATTAAGGCGCTGGATAAAAGAGATGAGTTGGGAGAATGCTCCTTTGTTACTTTTAATGAAATGGGTACCTCTTATAACAACTGGTATTATATTGATGTAAATGTTATGTATGATCCGGTGGAAAGAATTGGCGATCCCAGCATATTTATCAGACTTTATGGCAGCGAAGAATCCAGTATTGACACAGATATCGATCTCTGCGGTCAATTCTCTTCCACAAATATCAGCAGTTCAAACAGTGTGATCGATCTGGGAAATTCATTATATACCCATTACAAAGATGGAGCATCATTGGGAGAACAGATCCAGAATCATCTGGAAAATCAGTATATTAATGTAACAGAATTAGACATTACACCCCAGAATGAAATATTCAGCTTAATCACTCAGGCTGATATTTTAACTGAACTTCTGGGTGGAGCTAATTCGATTTACGGGTTGTTCAAATTTCTCACTGCAGGTGGGGGAGGTTCAAATGTATCTTCTTTGATGTATCTGCATGGAGAAATGAACGGAACTATGGAAACGATCAACAATCTCAAAACCTCTGATATATTCGAGAGTATTAGTGGCAGAACAGTAAATACAAATTATTCGGAAACAATGGGAGTGTTCAATCTGTTGAATTCCCCTCAGGTAGAGCACGCAACAGTGATGTATGGCAATATTACCGGAGCTCATACTTTCCGCGTAAGTTCTGAAGAACTGGATTATATCATTAATCCCAATTGCGGACTTAATACGACAGCGGTAAATATGGAAGCAGCTTTGGAATTTGATGTATCATTTATAAATGGACATTGGAGCTGGATGGAAGAGGCTACCGGATATACCTTTGATGAGATGATCGAGTTAGGTTGTTTTACTGAAATCGGCACTACTTTTCTGGGTAATGGCATTCGCACCAGATACAGAACTCAGTTTGTGCCGGCAGAAGACCTCAATGGCCTGGCTTTTACTGTCCCTTTTACAGCAAACAGTGTATCGTTGAAAGTTAAAACTGTGATCGAAAAAGATGATAATGTTCCTTCGGATAATATAGTTATCATGACCAATTATGCAGTTGATGTTGATCATGTCGGTGAAACTAATGATTTTTTTGCATTTATTCCGGAACAGCAGGTTTACACAATTTATGAAACGGTTGTGATATCGGATCAGGTGGTTGATATTAACAATGTATACAATATAGAGTATGGCTCGGATCTGCGTTATGTAAATTGTACTATCAATATCGCAGGTCAAAATTACGGTTATAATGTTAAAAGAGGGCAGCTGATTTTCAATGATTGTATCATTAATGCTGACAATAATTTCATCAGAGCCAATGGTGAGGAAAGTGAAGTGATCATTGAATCGGGCAGCGTGCTGAATTTTAATCAGGGAACCATAGAATTATCTGATAATGCACATTTATATGTTGAAAATTCTATAATCAATCTGGAAGATATGAAACTGGAATTGAAACGTTCCAGCCGGGTTAATCTAACCGACAACTGTGAACTGAACATAAACGGATCATCTGAGATCGTAGGATCAACTTCAGGATACTGGTATGATCCGGTTGCATATAATTACGGATCTTACCCGCCTGAATTTGGTGAAGAAATTTTTATTCCGGGCGACAGAATATTTATTGAGAACAGTCGCATCAATTTCTCCAGTGATACAGAGATCAAGGGTAACAATGGTTATAAATGGGATGGAATTTTTTTCATGAATTGCGATTCCGACAGTCAACATCAACTTTATTGCGGACAGATGAGGGGCACGGTTTCCGATATTCATCATCTTGATTTCAGTAATAGCGTAGTGAATCTTGAAGGCATGGATATAACTAATATTGGTCAAATGACGATACACGATAATTCAATTATATATCTGCATTACACAGATTATCACCATAATCTTCAGGGGATCTTTTCTCAGGAAAGTGCAGTGCGGTCAAATTCTTCTACTATCCATCATAATGGAGGGAATGGGCTGACTGTAGTCAACTCATTAATTCCACAATCGATCCTGGTTTCAGAAATTTACGAAAATGAAGGTATCGGTCTTGATATTCATAACTGCTTTTTTGATGTTAACCGCAGTGAGATCTACAATAATCAGAGCTGGGGCGTTGTGAACCTGGGGTCAGTCCAGAATCTGATCTATTCCAATTCCGAGATTTACAATAACGGACATGCTGAAGTAGCTGCCATTGCAACCAGTTTTCCTCATTTTCAAACTAATTTATGGGGTACACCCCATATATTTGATGACGAGATATCGTCAGATCCCACAGATCAATACCTGTTAATGGCATTGGGACCTGTCTATGAACCAATAGATGTTGTAGAGCTGGTGATTTCTACTACTGATGAGAGCAGATTTTATCCCAGTTTTGATGACTTCATTTTTAATAATGAAATGAATTATGACGCCTATCTACTCTATCTGGAAGGTCTTGAATATTGCGAAATTATGGATTATGAAACAGCTTATCTCACCATGAAACAAGTTATAGAATTATATCCTGAATCAGTTGAAGCAAAAAAAGCACTGGCAATGCTGCCTTATTTATGTAAAGCCTCAGCAGGAAGTCAGGAAGCACTGGTGCAATACATTGAAGAGCTGCAGTCTGATGACTTAGAAGAAAAAGTGGATGAGACCAAGGCCATTATTGCCATGTTTAGCGAAGATTACGTCGAAGCCATTTCCTTATTTGAACAGATCATCTGTGATCCGCCCGGAGAATATGAGCAGCTTCTGGCAGAATTGAATGAAGCATACTGCTATTTCAAACTGGTCAATTCCGGCTATAGGGAAACACTTCCGGAATCTCATCACAAACCCAGGAATTCTTTTGAACTGGCTGAGATCAGAGAAGAGCTGCGCCGAAAGATTCTCTTTGGTAATGATAGTGAAAATGAAATGAACGTTCCGGAATTGCAGATCATAAACTGCCGTAACTATCCCAATCCCTTTAATCCCTGTACAACCATAGAATTTAACCTGAGCACTTCTCTGCAGGAAAGTGTAGCCGGACAGAATGTAGCTGATGACTGCCTGGGAATAGCCATCTACAATTTAAAAGGTCAGAAGGTTAAGGAACTGCCTGTGAACAGTATAGCAGTAAAGGATGATGACAGATTTTCAGCAATCTGGAACGGTACTGACAGCGAAAACAGACCGGTATCTTCAGGCGTATATTTCTATTGCATCTCTCTGGCAGGTAAAAGTGAAATTGTAAAGAAGTGCATTTTAATGAAGTAATACTTAAATCTGGCAGAAGGTTACATTCTATGTAACTGGACGATCTTTAGATCATTGTCGCAGGTTTGAACACCTCGGCAATGATCTGTTTTTAAATCTGCCTGCAGCTGATTTAACAGGTTCTATGGGATCTTTTCTAAAACTAATTACCTGGTAATTACTCTGGGGATGTTTTCCGGCAATCTGGTCAATAATTCATAATTCATATGGTTGCTCTGTTCGGAAAATGAAGCAAAAGTGATCTGCTTATTACCCTGTTTGCCGATAATTACGACTTCATCACCTTTTTTGATATTTTTCAGGTCGGTTACATCTATTAAACTGCAGTTCATATTAATTATGCCAACAACCTGAACTTTTTTTCTATTCACCAGAACGTTTGCCTTATTGCTGAGGTCTCTGCTGAATCCGTGGCTGTAACCGATAGGGATTATGGCTACAACCATATCTCTGGTAGCCTGGTATCCGTTCCCATAACCGATAAAAGAACCAAGTTCAATTTTTTTTAGACCTTCGATTTGAGTTTTCCAGCTCAAAATTGTTTTTAACGGATTATTTTTCCTGAGTTCATCTCCGAAATTTAAGGTATTATAGATGAAGGTCTCCATATTAGGCCATAATCCGTATTGAGCTATTCCGATCCTTACCAGGTCCATTGTTGTTTGTGGATAATTAAGAGCTGCTGCGGAGCAGGCAGTATGATAGTAGCGAGGGATCAGGTGTTTTGAGCTAAGCAGTTTTTTCATTTTGATAAATTTATCGTACTGGTTGATGATCCTGTAGTAATTGGCACTGCTTTCGGGACCAGCAAAATGGGTCCAAACACCCTCAAGAAAAAGCTTATCTGCATTTTCTTTTATTAAATCGGAAACAATATCCAGTTTATGTTCTTCGAACCCTGTACGATGCATACCAGTCTCAAGCTCCAGATGGATACGTGCTTTTTTGGCTGTTTTTTCTGCCGCGGCAATGGTTGCCTGAAATCTATCCAGATCGAATACACTGAAAGAAATATCATGCTTTATCGCCCATTCAATTTCTTCATTATCTATCATTCCCATTATCATCAAATTACTTCTGGAAGATTTATATTTAAGCGCTTCTAAAGCTTCACTGGCGTCGTAAACTGCAAATTGATCTACTCCGCATTTTTCTGCAAGGGGTACAAAATGTTTTACTCCGTGTCCGTAGGCATTTCCCTTTATAACTGAACAGAATTTTGCGTTGTTTATGCGTGATTTCAAGTAGTTTATATTATTTTTTAAAGCCGATTTACTTAACTCGATATAGGAAGGAAAAAATGTTTTTCTCATAAAATTTCCTTCCTTATGTCATTTAAAATATTTATGCCGTCCGCAATTATTTCGTCCGGAAAATTATAGTTCGGATTATGCAGATTGGGTTGCTTCAGCCCAGATCCAAGCCCAAAAAGCACTGCTGAGAAATTGTTTGTAAAATGGCCAAAATCTTCTGACCAGGGAAAGGGCTTATTGAGCCAGATTATTTTTTTGCCTGCTTTCCGGGCAGATCTTTCAATGTAGTCTATCAAGGTACTGTCATTATCAGTCACTGGAAATATTTCTGTATAGCTGATCTCAGCTGTGAGATCATATAATTTTGCCTGGCCTGCCACAAGTTTTTCTGCTTTCATAGTTAATATTTTCATGTCTTCGTCTGAAGCTGTTCTTAATGTTGCCATTACTTCCGCATAACCGGGTGATGTGCCAAAAGCAACATTACCCAGTCTGGCATAAACAACTGTAGCCAAAGCGGAATTACTGTAAGGCAGATATTGGTTGGGCAAAGATAAAATATCTTCAATAATCCTGGTCATCGCCAGAGTAGGAGGTTTACCGTTAAAGGGTTCGCCGGCGTGAGAAGTTTCACCTTTAAGTTTAATTATCATCCCTTGGGAGGCGGAGGCAAAAATTCCCTTCCGTAGTAGAATAGACCCTTTTTCATAACCGGGAATATTGTGAAGAGCAACAGCGTGATCTATTCTGAGCTCAATAATACGGGGATCTTCGCTGACTTTTTTGGCACCTTCAGCAGTTTCTTCAGCTGGCTGAAAAAGTAGAACTATTTTGCCTGCAAACTTTTGGGGATCTGAAATAATTGTTTCAGCTAATCCCAGCAAGATTGCCATATGTCCGTCATGACCACAAAGGTGTGCTGCAGCCGGATTTTTGCTGATGTAATTCAGATTACCAGTTTCCTGAAGAGGTAAAGCATCAAGTTCAGAGCGGAACAGTATTGTTTTACCTGGTTTATTTCCGGTGATGGTGGCAATAACTCCATATCCGCCCACACTGGTAAAAATATTTTTTATTCCGATATCCTTCAAGTAACCTATAATCAGCTGGGAAGTGTTTTTTTCTTTTCCGGATATCTCAGGATATTGATGAACCTGATGTCTGAAATCTGTCAGTTTAGCTATAATTCTCTTATTCATTAATGCCATTATATATGATTAATGATATTGTCAAGCAGAAGAAGCAATTTAACCCATTATGAAGGAAGCCTTCGGTAAATTTCAAATAATTGATTTTTTAGCAGAAGGAAGGCCAGAGGTTTAAGGGTAAAAGAATTATTTCTGACATTCTTTCCAGCGAAAGCAGCTTTGAATGTGATCGTTTACCAGACCTGTTGCCTGCAGGTGAGAATAAATGATAATTGAACCCAGAAATTTGAAGCCACGTTGCTTCATATCTCTGCTGATAGTATCGGAAAGGTTTGTTTTAGCCGGAATTTGTTCTATGTTCTGCCAATGATTTACAATCGGTTTCCCATCCACAAAATTCCAGAGATAATTGCAAAAACTGCCAAAAGAATGTTGAATTTCAATAAATTTAACTGCATTATTTATTGAAGCTTCAATTTTGAGACGATTACGGATAATACCAGCATTCTGCCTGAGACTTGCGATTTTTTTTAAATCATATTCAGCTACTTTTTCAACCTTAAATCCATCGTAAGCATTTCTGTAATTCTCTCTCTTGGTCAGAACAGTGTTCCAGCTTAATCCTGCCTGTGCGGATTCCAGAACAAGAAACTCAAACTGTTTCTGATCATCCTTAACAGGTACACCCCATTCTTCATCGTGATATTTTATATATAGCTCATCTTTATTGCTCCAGGGGCAGCGCTTTATATTTTCATCCATTATTTTTCAGAATTAATGTTCATTTAAATCGGCTATAACCGTTTTAAGCTGATCTATGTTAACAGGCTTCTCAAAGAGACCAATATTATTAACCGCTTTCGATTTTTCTTTAATTACTTCAGTAGCATAACCGGACATAAAAATGACCGCGATATTTTTAAATTTCTGAATTCGGCTGGCGGTTTCGATCCCATCCATTTCACCTGCCAGCCTTATATCCATTAAGATCAGGTCAGGAATTTCCTGCAGAGCAACTTCCACAGCTTGCTCTCCATTTGAAATCGGCTCTAAAACTTCAATTCCAAAATCTTTCAGATCTGCATACAAGCTTCTTGCAATTAAAATTTCATCTTCAATAATAAGGACTTTAAATTCTTTCAACATAATTAAACCCTGGAAATATACAACTCTTTACCGACAGTTATAATAAAGCATAGACCATTTCTGTTTTCAAATCTGATTTTACCAGCCAGCTGGTAATTAACCAGGTCATATACTGTCTGCAATCCCAGTTTTCCATCTCTTATGATATCAAAACCTTCTGGTAATCCCACGCCGTTATCGCAGATTCTCAGCTGGATCTTATTATCTTCGGTTGAACGCAAAGAAATCTCTATTCTGCCCCTGGTATTTTTGGGGAAAGCATATTTTAAGGAATTGGAGATAAGTTCATTGACAATTATTCCTATCGGCATGGCAGTATCGAGTAGAATCTTGATTTCATCTCCCTTAACTGATATATCGACATTATCGGAAGGTTTCAAGAGATTTTGTCTCAGAAGTAATATCAGACTTTCCAGATAGTCTTTCAGGTACAGGAAGGAAAGGTCTTCAGTTTCCAAAAGCTTCTGATGGATCAATGCTATTCCCAGGATCTTATTTTCAATCTCTGTGAAGATCTCTTTCACATTATCATTTTCGGTTAATCTGGCTTTTAATCTCAGCATGGAAGAAATTACCTGGATATTGTTTTTTGTTCTGTGATAAAGCTCCCGCAATAAGATCTCTTTTTCGCTGATCATTTTCTGCAGTTTTATTTCTGTATTTTTACGTTTTTCAATTTCTTTTTCCAGCTGTTCTATCTTACTTTCAAGTTTATTAACCAGTCTTTCATTGTAGATTTTATAAATGTCTTTATCATTTTTCAGTTCCATGGCGCGGGGATTGTATAAACCTTCTTGTATTTTTGAGATCATTTTCTCAATTTCTGCCAGAAATATATCCGGTTCCAGGGGCTTTTTCAGGAAAAGATCAGCTCCCAGACTCAAGCCAAATTCCTCATCCTTTTTGTCCACATAGGTTGCAGTATAGAAAATGAACCCGATATTTTTCAACTTTTCATCTTTTTTTACCTGCTGACAGAATTTAAAACCATCCATTTCCGGCATTAGTATATCACTGATAATCAGCTGAATATTCTGCTTCTTCAGAACTTCCAGAGCTTCTTTACCGTTATTCGCAGTAAATACTGCATATCCTTTTGATTTAAGCAATAATTCCAGAAAGTATCTGGCATCCTGTTTATCTTCAACTATAAGGATGTTCATTTATTTTCTCCTACATTTGCAGATATCAAAGATAACTTGATATTTCGGCAAGAAATTTTTCCGGAACGATTGGTTTTTCCATGTAACCTGTACAACCTGCAGCCAGTGCTTTCTCTCTGTCACCTGTCATGGCATAAGATGTTAGAGCTAATATTTTTAAGTCTTTTCCTTTTTCTTCCTTTCTTATCATTCTGGTTGCCTCCAGACCGTTGATATCTGGAAGCTGCACATCCATGATCACCAGATCAGGTTGTTCTTGCAGGGCTAGTTTAACACCCTCAAGTCCAAACTTTGTAATCATTACTTCAAAACCATTCGATTCCAGAATAAACCTGATCAGATAAAGATTCGCATCGTTATCTTCAATTAATAGTACTCGTTTCATTTCTCATCCTTTTTATTGCCAGGCAGAATTACTGTAAATTCTGTTCCTTTTCCTGGAACACTTTTTACAGATATTTCACCACTGAGATACTCCAGTAACTTCTGGGTCAGATGCAATCCTAGTCCGGTTCCTTCATATTTCTTCGTTAAAGAACTGTCAATTTGCTGAAAGGGTTCAAATAACCGTTTCATATCTTCCTTCTTTATGCCGATCCCAGTATCTTCCACCCTGATTTTAAGTAAATTATCCTGGGTGGATTCAGCTGAAATAGTAACCCCGCCTGATTCAGTAAATTTAACAGCATTGCTGAGAAGATTGATAATTATCTGTCTCACCCTTCGTTCGTCAGAAAATATTTCAATTTGTTCACTGGTATTATTTTCCAGATAAATTCCCTTTTCAGCAGCTTTCTGTTGCAGAGAATCAACTACACCCTGGATAACTTCATTGACTGCAAAATTCTCTTTGTTAAGTTCCACCTTTCCGGCTTCGATCTTGGAAATATCCAGAATGTCATTTATCAGTGCCAGCAGGTGATTAGCGCTTTCCTTAACAATTTTCAGCTGGGTCTTCTGTTCTTCGGAAAGATCTCCCACCATACCCATAAGCAATATTCCGGTAAATCCGATGATGGAATTGAGCGGAGTACGCAGTTCATGGCTCATACTGGCAAGAAATACAGATTTTAATTTATCGGCTTCCTTTAGTCCCAGATTAGCTTTCTCCAATTCTTCAGTTTTCAGTTGCAGGTCTTTTGTCCTGATTTCAACGATGTTTTCAAGTTGATCCTGATATTTTTTTAGTTCAGCTTCCGCCTGTTTCCGCTCATCTATATCAAGTATAACTCCCTGCCAGCGCATTTTAGTAGTGTCCAGCTTGTACACTTTTCCTATTGCCCGAAACCATTTCACTTTATTATCATCTAGCTGGACTCGATATTCTGCATCCAGATTTTCTTTAGTTTCTTCAATTATGTTGCTGATTTCCTGCAATCTCTCATTATCTTCCGGAACTATGTAATTGAAGAAATTATTATAGTCCTTTTTTATGTCTTGAGCGATCTTATGTCCGAGAAATTCTTCATTTCTGTTGGTAGCAATAACAGGAACTCTATTTCCAGTTTCATCCTGATCATACATAAAAACCAGACCTGGTATATTTTCTACAAAATTCCGGTAGTTTTCACGGCTCAGTTCCAGTTCCCGATAGGTCTGCTTGTGCCGGATGATCTCTTTTCTCAATTCATCATTTAATATATGTAAACTGCGGGTCTTTCTTCTGATCTGCCACTTCAAAGTTAAATAGATTATGAAGAAAAACACGAAAAGCGATCCCGATATTATCAACAGGGGTAGTAACCAGTTAGAAACATCTTCTTTGGGAAATAATTTATATTCGGTCAGGATTTTATAGTAGTCTGATTTCATGTCATTTTGCAGAGCTATTAGATTTTTATCTATGTCATTGATCAACAGCGATGAAAGAGGAGAATATTTGGGCAGAGCATATCTTAGCTGGGTAGGGTTGAAAATAAAATTACTTTTATTCAAACCATACTTTTCTTCAAAAGCGGTTCCGAATAAACGGTTGACTATTCCTGCGTCTGCTTCTCCCTTCTGCACCAGCTCGAAAACCTGGTAATAATCTTCCACTTCAATAAAAGAACACTCTACAGCGTACCTTTGCACCAGGCTATAAATACCTTCCGCCCCTGTTGTAAGAATACTGTTTTTCATGACAGCAACAGTTTTTCCCTGCAGATCGAGTACCGAATTTATCTGCAGTCCGGACTGAGTGTAGACACTGCCCCAATTTATGAAAACTGATTCCTTCGTGAATGCATAAATCTGCTGTCTTTCTTCTGAAAAAGCTACATCAACCATGATGTCTATCTCAGAATTTACCAGGCGTTCCAGACCTTCATCCCAGCTGCCCATAACATAATTGATTTCCCATTCTTCACGTTCTGCTATAATCTCCAATATTTCAGGAAATATTCCTCGAATCTCATCCGAATCAGTCTGGAATACTTTAGGATAATTGTTATAAACACCTACTTTTAAAGGACCATCCAAATAGCAATATAGAAGATTACTGAAAATAATAAAAATTATGGCAAAAATAAACTTTGATCTGATGTCCATTCATTTACTCCTTGGAGGACTAAATTTTTTTAAAATATAAATTTTACCTGTTTAAGCTTTGTTAAATTCCAGCAAAAAAACTGCACCCTGGGGTTGATTGTCTACAACTTGTACCGATCCGCCATAATTCTGCATCATTCTATCGACTATAAATAAACCCAAACCTGTATTACCTGATGCTCCTGCCTTAAAACTCTCAGTAAAAATTTTATCCTTGATCTCATCAGGTATACCTTTACCAAAATCTGCAATCTTGATGATCACAGTGCTGTCAGTTTCTTCTGAAGAGATTCTGATTTTTTCTGTTTTGCCATGTCTTACAGCATTACGGATCAGATTATCAATAATTATTTCCAGACCCTCATCAGCTAAAATCCTTATTTCCTGAAGTTCAATTTCAAAATCAATATTCTGGTAATTGGAGATCACAAGTTTAATAGTACTTAACAAGTTTCTGGGTTTTAAATCGGGTTCAGCGCTGAAAACTGCTTCCAGCTGTTTCATATTCCTGATAAGCATTATACCTTTATTTACATGAAGTTTAATTTCTTCCAGAAAATCCATATTTTTCGATTTATTAAACAGATTTACCGCACTTTTTATTACTGTGAAATGATTTGCCAGGTCATGCCGCAATATTCGATTGATCAATTCCAGGTACTTCTGCTGTTTTTCCAGAATGACATTTTTTTTACTCAACTCTCTGTGCAGATTGACCAGATTATTGTTGATCCTGGTAAATTCTTCATATATATTTTCATCTTTATCAGTAGTTTTTCGGAGCAGCTTATGTTTACCAGATTGGGAGGCAACAATAGGCTGTCGGGAAAACAAATTTTGAACTCCTGCAATGAATTGGCTGATATCCTGAATTTGTCTGGTTATTATCAAAAATATTTTCTTGTCTTCTTTAATTCCGGCCAGATAGCTTTTACCTGTTTCATCAGGGAAAATCAGATTCAGCTCCCAATTAAAGGCGATATTATTACGGTTAACTTCCTGTTGAAATTTAAAAGCGGAATTCAGGCAGCTTTTATCAACAATTTTAAGAAAAGTTAAAGTTACCAGATCCTGTGTAATTAGATTGTAATCATCCTGCAATACTTCCATAATGACAAAATCTTCATCACAGAGAATGGTTGTATTCTTTTTCATGATTAATGCAGGGAATTATTGGCAAATTTTAAAGCATTTTCTGCATCAGGAGCATAGCCATCTGCTCCTATTTTTTTCCAGAGATCGGGAGAAGTAATAAAAGGGTAACCACCGACTATGATCTTAGTTTTCAGATTAAATTTTTCTGCTTTTATTGCCTTGATTAATTCTTTTAAATTTTTTAGATTATAGGTTATTGTAGTGGAAAGGCCGATAAGATCCGGATTTATTTGCTTAATCGTATCGATGATGCTTTCCGAGGGTGTGTTAGCGCCAAAATAGTAAGTATCCCAGCCTGCCATTTCAAAAAAATCTGCCACCATTCTCAAACCTATTTCGTGTAATTCATTGCCGACGGAAGCAGCTACAAAACGTTTTCCATTTTTCCTGGTGGAAAAAATATAGGGATATAATTGTGACATTACCAACTGTGTGGCAGCTGAACAGAAATGTTCCTGAGCTACGGAGATCTTATTGATCTGCCATAATCTTCCTATCTCTCTTTGAACCGGTTGAAAAACCTCCTGATAAATGTCCTTCACTGGCAAACCTGCTTCTACACTCTGCAAAATCAGCTTTGAAGCAGAATGCCGGTCTGAATTCAATAAGAACTCAAGGTAGCTGGAAGCGGTCTGATAGAGAGAATTTTCCCGTACCAGAAATGAAAGGGGTCGTTTATAATTCGATCTGATATTGTTAACTGCAGCATAAAAAAAATCATTCAGGATCTCCAGTTCTTTTTCATCGCTGTATTCAGCTATGGCATCACGAGTGTTCAGGAGGTTTTTAATGAAATTTTCCAGATCAATTCCAATGTTTTCCATTATTACAGCCGCCCATTCAATATAATCCAGAAAAAGAGATTTTGAATCCGCTTCTATAGCTTCCGCCAGATAATTCAAGTGATATTTTGTGTCTCTAATAGATTTGTTTTTTTGTTGATCCTGATAGTTTTTTATCAGATCTTTTTGGTTTTCATAGATCAAATTTACTGCTTCTGCGGCAATTTTGTCCTGATTGTCCAATATTTTCTGAGCCAGGGTCAAATTAAGCATTCCAAACCTCCCCGGTGTGTGTTTCCTGCATAATTAAAAATAACCCAGACAAATTGATCAATTATTACAATCAGAAATATAGGAAAGGCTGCAGATTTGACAAGTATAAATTTCACCTGGTCAATTATTACTTATTATCATGGTTGGCCTAATCACTCCAGCCCTTATTTGAGTATGTCCGTTGATGTAGATGGCATTTGCCTGATTTTCTTTGAATATTTTACAATATGCCTGACTCATGGAAAAATCTCCGAAACCTTCAGTTAATATTAAAGGGAAGGGTATATGCTCATTTCCGGTAAGAGCGACTCCAATTTCCGTGCCGATAAATTCGACCAGGTCCAGATTATTAATAGAGGCAGCTATAACTCCTTTAACTTTGAGTTCTTTCAGGTTTTTGAGAAGTTCTATATTGATTTTACCTGGAAATATAGCAACATCAGTATCACGACAGTTATTATAGCTGGAAATGTCTTCCAGATAATTTATTTTTCCCCAGCTTTCAGCGCCGAAGCCGATTATTCCCTTCAAGGTTTTTCCAGTATAGGAAACTGTTGCAGATCTTCCGGGTTCAATTTTTGTTACAGTACCGAAAACACCAGCCAATTTACGGTAGGGTTTTTTATCGTACTTAATTACAATTGTACCTTTTTCAGTATCCAGCTCGCAGATCCTGCCTGTTTTGGGGGCGGTTACCAGCATAGGATGACCTGTTCCCTGAACATCAATAATCCTGGAAGCCAGCATTTCTCCGGCATAAACGAAATCGTTAAGCTTTTTTTTGAGATAACGTGGTACTAATTTTGGTTGAATGTTTAATTTTTTTGCAATGTTTATCTTACTTGGTTTGGAAGAATAATCCTGAATTTCCCTCATGATAATGGTGCCTGAATCGTAATTTATCTTCTCCACTTTTCCTCTGACCGGAGATTCAAAATAATAATGCTGGAATTGTAGCTCTTCCAGGAATGAACCTCTTCCAACCTCAACGATCCGCTGCCCGTATTTTACTTCTTCATTTTCTTTTATCAGCAGTGATTGTTTCAGATTTTCCTGATTGAGATGAAGATAAGTTTTATCGAAAAGAGTTATAGCATATACTTTGGGCGGGTCATACAGATTTTCTCCGATAATAGTATCCGGAGTAACCTTATCTTCAGGCTTAACGATGATCTTACCTTCATAAGGCAATTCAATTCTGATGGAATTCTGCTCATTGCGAAATCTGTTGAACTGTAGATATTCCGCAAAATCTTGTTCCAGGCTGCTTTTATGCTTGAATTTGTACATCTGCAATAGGCTATTCAGCTTGGTAAAATCATGAGATGGTGCTGCATCAATTATAACCGGCAAAGCGGTCTGAAATTCTAAATTCCGTCCCTGTTCATTCAAATAAAACCCTTTTTCCAATTCTATTTTCAAATTCAGGTTTTTCCTTTTTTTATTGGGTATAAACTCCAGATCACCCACTTTTATCTGCCTGGTTTCGTCAGCAATTTTAATAGTCATAACAGGGGCTTTTGATTTCCATTTCTTAGCAAGGGGACGGATAATTATTCCAAGTTTCAAAAAGCAATCTTCCTGCAATAATCTTAAGGCCAGTTTTTCATTAATTGAACTGAGTTTTCCCAGATGAGGAGTAATGAAATTCCTGTCTTTCCAGATCTCCGTAATGCCCTCCGGTTTGAACCCGGCATCAATAATGGATAAAGCCTGCATTTCGTTTTCCGTGTGAGCCAGAATTCCACCTGCTCCTATCAGCAGATCAATATCATACATTCGGAATTGTTTTTTATCAAGTGCCTTTTCAAAG
>LKUH01000010.1 GCA_001412425.1 Candidatus Cloacimonas sp. SDB | reverse complement strand
TGTCCGTTTTTTTATTCAATTTTTGGTTTTCAAACATCTATGGAAATTTACTAATGCTTGGTGGTCAAATTGCATTAATATGGATAGGGGGAGTAATGATAATAAATAACCAAATTACTCCTGGAACTTTAATTGCATTTATCCTATATTCGTCAACTATATTTGAAATCATGCAGTTTTTCTTAAATTTCAATGTTGTAATTGAACCTTCATTAATCTCACTAAATAGAATATATGAAATACTTAATTGGAAGGATACCTATATTCCTGAATATGATATCAGTTCAAAAATTAGTTTATCAGATCAAACAGCTATTAAAATTAGAAATCTTAATTTTTCATACAAAAATAGCAATGAGCAATTATTTGATAATTTCTGTTTAGATATTAAAAAGAGTAGCTGGAATGCAATTATATCAAGAAGTGGAACAGGGAAAACAACTTTAATTAATATTATCTTAAAACTTATTAAGATACCTGATGGGAAAATTTTTATTTTTGGAACAGATCTAAATAAGATACCAATTGGTAATTTGATCAAATATATCGGCGTTCTAGAACAAGAACCTATGATTTTCAAAAAAACAATAAAAGAAAATATTAGACTATTTATTGATAATAATATTGAGATTGAGAATATTAAACACAAAATTAATGATTTAAACTTATTAAATATCAATTCAATTGATGTAAAAACATTTTTAAGAAAATCAGCAACGGATCTTTCTGGTGGAGAAAAGAAAAGATTATCTATATTACGTCTTTTATTAAGAAATTCTGAAATATTATTGTTAGATGAACCTTCTTCGTATCTTGATGATGATAATTCTCTAAAAATTATAGAGGTTATTAAAAAATCTTTTAATGAAAAAACAGTCATAATATTTACTCATAGTAAATTATTAATGGATTTATGTGATCAAATAATATACTTGAAATAAATTATTTTTAAAGTCAGTTAAAAATCTAAAAGAAGCAGAAGATTTTGTTGTGGAAAAAAGGGGCAAAAACTATAGAGTAAAGGATTTTGAAAAATATCTGGTTGAAGTTTAATTGCTTATGTTTTATTTAAAATAATGAGTATTATTGTAGTAAAAAATGTCACAAAGTCATGCACCGTCCCCAATT
>LKUH01000009.1 GCA_001412425.1 Candidatus Cloacimonas sp. SDB | reverse complement strand
AATTTGAACATTTAGATATTTTATTTTTTAGGGAAGGTAATCAAAATATAATTAAGGATAATATTGATTATAAAAATGGTAAAATAATATTTTTGGATCCAAAAAGGGAAAAAAACTCAAGACATAAAAATTTTAAAAAATTAGAAGAGTTTCTTGAAAAACAGGTAAAAATAACAAAAGAAATTGCAATAAAATTAAATCCGAAAATTATCTGTGTTTTTAATGCTTTAGCTTCAAGAATTGTTGAGAATTCCTGGAATTTAAATAATATTTCTGGAAGTCCAGCACATTGGTCGATAAATAATTCTAAAGGTAAAAAGATTCCAGTAATACTAGGACCTATGTTAAGTAATGGACAAATGGATATTTATACAAGAAAAAGATTAGAGAAAGATATTATTAATATTTTGAAACGTTATAAGTAAAATTATATGAATTTTAATTACATAATAAAGCTCTTATTTTTTCAATTTTTCCAATGGTTTTATTATCTTTAATAATATCATCATAAATTATTAAATCATTAGTTTCTGAAATTATATATTCAATAAGTTTTAGAGAATCAATTATAATTTTATTATAACCATTTAGAATTATTCCCCAATTTGTAGGTCTGAAATGAATAAATTTATTTCGATATTTTTGTATTATCTTAATTGTTTCATCAATGTACAATCTTTCTGGAATTTCATTTGAACCATAATAGTGAAAATTATCTTTATCTTTCATCATTTTGTATAACTCGTTAAAAGATTTTAATTGAGTCAATTCATTTTCATAAATTGATATTAATTTTTCTCCATCAATATTAATTCCATTATCATTTAAAATCTTGACGGTTTTTGGAACATTTTCTAAAATAATAAAGTGTGGATGCAGATTTATAATATTTTTGACTATATCAATATTAACTAAATCCTTTTCAGGAACATTATATTCTAATTTAAATACGTATTTTAGATTATTAATTTGTTTTTTCTTTGATTTACATTTTAAAACATTTTCTTCAACATCATTTCTAAGAGATAGAACAAATATGCTTTGAAGAGTCATATATAAAGAAATGATAATCCATTTAAATTCATTATAATCACCGGATATATAATTTTTAGTGAAATAATAAAATTTATTGAAATTATCAATAAAATCTGAACATTCGTTTATACTTATATATTTTTCAATCATTTTGTATTTCTAGATTTGTAAAATATTATAAAATAAAAAAGCAAAAATCGGTAGTTTTGTTGTAATATAATCAGGAGTACAGGTTATTTATCTATAAATAGGGGACAGGATGGCAAAGAAAAAGAAGAATACTAATAATAACCAGAGTCTGGAGAAAACTCTCTGGAAAGCAGCGGATAAACTCAGGAAAAATATGGATGCTGCAGAATACAAGCATGTTGTATTGGGTTTGATATTCCTTAAATATATCTCTGATTCATTTGAAGAACTTTATCAGAAACTGAAAGCAGGGAACGGACAGTATGAAGGAGCAGACCCCGAAGATGCTGATGAATACAGAGCAGAAAATGTCTTCTATGTTCCCAAAAAAGCCAGATGGTCATATCTATTGAAAAGGGCAAAGCAACCTTCTATCGGTAAAGATATTGATGATGCAATGGA
>LKUH01000008.1 GCA_001412425.1 Candidatus Cloacimonas sp. SDB | reverse complement strand
GGATAATTAGCTACAAATTGTCTGGCTCCGGTCAACATATTAAAAATGGTCGACTTACCGGAATTAGGTTGTCCTGCTACAGCAACATTATACTCTCTTTTTATTTCATTCATAAGAGATTTACCTCAACATATCTAGCTTCGGAATGACGAAGGCTAACATTATAACCTCTAATTTCAAGCTCAACCGGGTCAACCAGTGGAGCATTGCGTATCACCTTGATTTCAACATCTGGGATAAAACCCATGTCCATCAATCTTTGACCATCGGCTCCGGTCAAATTAACATCGATTAACTTACACCTCTGACCAGGTTTTAACTGATCCAGACGTAATATCTCATTTTTGTCCATCGATTACCTCCTTTTACACCTTCTGATCAACCATAATTTTGTTTGCTATCCCCTGCCCAATTGCAAGAGAAGTATTTTTTATTTCAATTAAAAAGGGTCCTGGCCTCCCGGGAGCAATGACTTCGATCTCAGAACCCTCGCTAATACCCATATCAGCTAAATGCTGCAACAATCCTCTTCCATAAACACTGGTATAAATAACCCGGGCCTTCTGTCCCGCTCTAAGTTCTGCCAAAGGTATAATGTCTTCTCGATTATGCATTAATAGTCCTCCCTATTTCAGCTTTTTAATATCAAATAAACTGCGCGTTAATTCTAATAATCATCAAAATTCTCTATTACTATCAAAAATTTAGAGAATTTGATCTTCTTCGGTATTTTTTATGAACCCCATCACGATCATAATGGCTATTGCCAGAATATAGAATAAAATCATGGCCTGAAGACCACTCAGACCCAATAAACTACCACCGGTAAAAATAAGAACCGCAATGATCGATCCCAGAATAATGGGATAAATAGTAGCAAACAACATCCATTTTGTACTACCGGTTTCCAGACGCACGGCCAACAAAGTAGGAATACAGGGAGGATACATCGCCATAAACAACATAATGGCAAGTGCATGTAATGGCGTCCATCCCTTTTCCTGTTCACTAACCTTTTCTTCCAGACTCTCTCCTTCGTCCGATTTATAGATAGCACCCAAAGTTGTTACACTACTTTCTTTTGCAGCAAAAGAACTAATTAAAGCAATATTGATTCTCCAGTTAAATCCGGCATACTTGGTCAATGGCTCTAACTTTCGGCCTACAAAACCAAGGACACTATTGATCATCATCTCGTCATTTATATCCGCCCTGATCTCTTTTCTTTCACGTTCAAGTTGGCGGAAAACCTTGGTTGCTTGCATCGCCTCTTTATCACGCTGGAGTTTTCCATCCATCTTGTAAACACCTCTGTTGGCAAGTTTATAAAAATCATTATTCCTCTCTTCAAACTCCTGATCGATTGTCTCTTCCTCTTCCTCAGTGCCTGCACCTCTTTTTGCCATACTGTAATCATCACTATAATTAAAATATTCTTCCAAATGATCTCCGGCAAGTATCTCACGATAAGAAGATTTCTGACCCAAAGAATGATAAAATCGTTCGATAGCCTGACTCATTTGATCCTGATAACTTGCCCGTTGATCCTGACTAATTCCGGGGAAATTGGTTAGAACAAAAACCAAAATCATAACAACGAGAACGACCGTCACGATCTTTCTAAGAAAGAGCCACAGTCTTTCAAAACAACGTCTTAAAACACCGGTGATAGTGGGCAAATGATAGGGTGGCATCTCCAGAACGAAAGGAGCTGGTTCTTTGGTCTTTAAAACAGTCAAAGACAATACTTTGCTGACACTCAGGGCGATAATTATCGTAATGGTAGCCATAAAGAACATGACAAATCCCTTATATTGAACAAAGAACAAACCGATCAAAAGTATATATAATGGAGTCTTAGCCAGACAATTCATGAGTGGAACAACAAGAATGGTTGCCAGGCGTGCTCTCTCATCTTTAATTCCCCTGGTCGCCATTACACCCGGAATAGCACAGCCACCGACAAATACACCACCCAGCACAAGAGGGAAAAGAGATTGCCCATGAAGCCCAAAATGACGAAAGACACGATCCATGATAAAGGTCATTCTCGGTATATAGCCAATGTCCTCCAGGATAGCCACCAAAGAAAATAATATGGCAAAAATAGGAAGATAATTCAACACAGCCAGAATGCCATCTACTACGCTTAGAGTCATGGAACGCAACAGTGGATCAAAAAGCAATCCTTCGGGAGGAAGAATCGAGGCAACCAAATCCCTGAACGATGCTAAGATAGGCCAGGTATAGTTGGTAAGTTCATACCCCTGAACGATGCTAAGATTGTATAAAAGATAGATAACGCCTAATAAAACAATCGGGCCCAAAAATTTGTTCAGCACAACTTTATCGATTTTACTGGTTAACGTTTTATGTCCCTTTTTGGTATGTTTAATACACTTTGATCCAATCTGAACGGCTCTTCTACTGTATTGAAGACTAACGATTTTCTCAGGATCTTTCCCTTCTTTTTCTTTTATTTCTTCTCTCTTTTTTTCAACGTAATCTATGATGTTTTCATTCATTTAACATATTCCCCTTTTAGAAATTAACCACAATTATTTAAATTCTTATTATCTTGCATAGAGAGAAAGAGGAGAAGTCCCCCTCTATGCAAGATAATCTCCACAATTCCTAAATCCTATTACATATCATAGGCTTTAATCCACATAACTGCTCCCATTTCATGATCCTTGTCATCGATCTTCTCGGCTTCCATTAAAGCAGCAAATCCCCACCATCCCGATTTCGGGATACCGTAGGTGAAGACACCATTTTCATCTGCCCTAATAAGCTGAGTGATATGGGCATCAGAGGGGAAAAATTGTTCTTCGCCTACCAAGCCGCTGAATGATTGTGAATTCAAATGTTCAACCTCGATCTCAGCATAGGGAACCGGTTTACCATCCATCTTGACAATCCCCTGGAAGACATTTCCGACCCAAAGGCCATAAGGCTTATTAAGAGGAACGATCTCTGCCTGTAAGCCAAGCTCTGCGTCCCAGTCTGTGGGCATACCTAAATTATTTACGACTACCTTGGTTATCTGGGTAATATATTTGTCTTCAGCTGATTCGTAATAAGGGGTAGGGACCAGATAAAACAAGAAATCACCAAAACCATTTGCATCAAAAGAAGTTTTCCATGCATCTCCACCATTAAAAGTGAAAGGTTCCAAGGTATTCGTTAAATCTATTTCTTTCCCCCTACGGTAAACAGAAAACAACTCTGGTTTCTCCATATTCATCGTATGAGAAGCCTCACTGGGGTGGGAAAAGATCAACTGGATTTCCAATTCAGTATCTTCTCCGTCATTGATAAGATCATCAGAAGGTAATATCAGCTGAAAATGGGCTGAAGCATTTAAAGCAACACCCATCACGACCAATAAGGCTACGGTAAACAAAACAAGACATTTTCTCATTTTAATTTCTCCTTTTTATCATTTATTCCTAAATTAAATGTATTTACTTATTTTCTTAATTCTTTACTTATCGGAACGATCAAACATCCGTCTGCTTTACTCATTAAGGAATTCTTTTTCTTCCTCTGTCAAGGCCGGTCCGTCCTTTTCAACCGAGTGCCCTGGCCCACCGTTAAATATCACCAGATATGCTCCTTCCGGTTTCGGAATATTCAATGAGCTATATTCGTCCAAGGCACTTCTAAAGATAATAAGCTGCTTCTCCTGATACATCTCGGGCTGAAGTTTGCTAAAATCTACTTCTTCGCCTTGTTCATTAAAGATAACTTCATTTCCTTCGATCTTGATAAGTTTGGAAATTTCGGACGTGACCCCTTTTTCTGCGATATACTTTAGATAAGCATCTCGTAGATCCCTAAAATTCTCATTACCAAAAATCAATTCAAGATAGTCATCTCTAACCTTGGTATCATTCGCAAAAG
>LKUH01000007.1 GCA_001412425.1 Candidatus Cloacimonas sp. SDB | reverse complement strand
CTTACTGAAAAAACAAGACGGGGGGTAATGTCAAGAAAATACGGTCAAATAGTATGAATAATAGATAATAAATCAGCAAGGAGGAAAGGAATAAAAAAAGAGGTTATTTTGCAATAACCTCTTTTAAAACAAATTAAGCGATTTTAATTTTTGGAGTTTTAACCCCGGAAATTATACCGGCAGCAACCAGACACAGAATACCGCAAATAGTAAAAGCAAGGGGGAAATTACCCATATCACCTAATCTTCCACCCATAATCGGCCCAAATATTCCACCAATACCATAAGCTAAAAATACCCAGCCGTAATTCTGTCCTATATATTTTGTGCCAAATGTTTCAGCTGTAATGGTTGGGAAAAGGGCAAAATTGCCACCGAAGTTAAATCCTATAAGTGTTGCACCCAAATACAGCAGGCCGGGAGTTCCGGCTATCCATTGAAAAATAATAACAAAAATACCTTGAGTTGCCATCATAAGCATGATCGATTTTTTCCGACCCAGTTTATCGCTGATGGCACCCCAGGCAATACGACCTAGACCATTAGCCAGCGAATAAAAAACAGCCATAGCTGTACCGGCAATACCGGAAGCGACAATTTCAGAATATCCTTTATCCATAAGAGCTTGCATGGGGAAAAGTTTCATCAGCCCGATACTCATTAGACCGGCACTAGCGCCAAAAGCAAAAGTTAAAAGGATCATATAAAACTGGGGAGTTTTAAGCATTTGACCACTTTTTAACTGGTTTTTATGATCATCGAATTTTTTTTCTTGTTCTGTGGGCAGCCATCCGGCAGGTTTCCAATTTTCGGGAGGATTAACCATCCAGAGGCTGCCGATGAAAACTGCTATAAAAAATATGATTCCATAGATTGTAAAAGTTGAGCTCAGACCCATATTCTCGATTAAGCCGCCCCAGCTACCTGCAAGCTTAACCCAGAGCAGAGCTCCAAAGCCAAAACCGGCAACAGCTAATCCGGTGATAAGACCTTTTTTATCGGGAAACCAACGCATGCCTACAGCAATGGGGACCACATAAGCTAATCCGATGCCGGAGCCACCGATAATACCGATAAAGAAAAAGATCGACCAAAAATTTGTTCCACCCAAAAGACCAGCCAAGAGATAACCGAGTCCTAACACAATACCGCCAGCCATAGCCAGTTTTTTGGGACCTGTTTTCGGCATCAGCCTACCGGCTATCACCATCACGATGGCAAACAGAGCCAAACCTGCAGCAAATACTGCCTGAGTTTGAGTTTTGGAATAATCATATAACGATTCTTTAAGTACTTTATCAGATAATTTTGAAGACACTAACATATTCATTTCATTAATAACAATTTCCATTTTCTTTTTTAATTCAGAGTTTTTTTCTTCATTAGATATATCAGACAATTCTTTATCTAACTCAGATAAAATTTCTTTAGATAGTTTTAGGTCTTTTTTCAAAGAATTATAGTCTGCCTCTGATAAATCTAAATGTTTCATGCTATAAATATCTACTAACTGATATGGTTTTGCACTTAGTGCAGGTGTGAAAACGGACCAAGCGTATATAGCACCAAGGCAGAGTTGGATCAAAATAGCACCTATAACAACCAGGTTTCTGTTCGCAACTTTCTTTTCAGACATCTTTTCTCCTTTAAAAAAAGCCGGAACCTAGTAGGTTCCGGCTGTTATCAATAATTATTAATTAACTGATTCTCGTTCTTTGATAAGGTGTTCAACGACACTTGGATCAGCCAGGGTTGTGATATCTCCGAGATTACCTGTATCATTTTCGGCAATTTTTCTCAGAATACGACGCATGATCTTTCCTGATCGTGTTTTGGGAAGAGCTGGTGCCCACTGAATTGCTTCTGGTGTAGCAATAGGACCTATTTCAGAGCGAACATGTTTGATCAGTTCTTTTTTTAGTTCATCTGTAGGCTCAATACCACCAACCAGAGTCACGTAAGCATAAAGACCCTGTCCTTTGATCTCATGTGGAACTGGTGTTACTGCAGCTTCTGCAACAGCATCATGACTAACCAGAGCACTTTCAACTTCGGCAGTTCCGATCCGATGTCCGGAGACATTAACAACGTCATCAATTCTTCCCATCAGCCAGTAATCTCCATCTTTATCGACACGGCAACCATCACCGGCAAAATAGAGGTCATCGAACATGGTGAAATAAGTATCAATGAATCTGTCATGATCTCCCCACATAGTTCTCATCATTCCGGGCCAGGGTTTTTTAATACAGAGTTTACCACCTTCACCCAGCTCACACTCAGAAGCATCATCTCTTAACACAACTGGTTCAACACCAAAGACAGGTTTGGAAGCACAGCCGGGTTTGAGAGTATGAGCACCGGGTAGTGGAGAAATCATGAATCCACCAGTTTCAGTCTGCCACCAGGTATCTACGATGGGACAATTTTTGTGTCCTACTTTTTCATAATACCACATCCAGGCTTCGGGGTTAATGGGTTCCCCAACTGTACCAAGAATTCTGAGGGTATCCAATTTATATTTTTCGACCCATTCGTCTCCCAGTCTCATCAAAGCTCTAATTGCGGTAGGAGCTGTATAGAATACTGTAATTCCGAATTTATCGACAATATGCCAGAAGCGTCCAGCATCCGGATAAGTTGGAACACCTTCGAACATCACAGTAGTTGCACCATTTGCCAGTGGTCCATAAACGATATAGCTATGACCGGTAACCCAGCCGATATCAGCTGTACACCAATAAACGTCATCATCATGGATATTGAACACCTGTTTATGTGTAAGTGAAGTGTGCAGTAAATAACCTGCTGTAGTATGGACAACACCTTTAGGTTTGCCGGTTGAACCGGAAGTATAAAGAATGAACAAAGGATCTTCAGCTTTCATATGTTCAGGTTCGCAAACAGCGTCAACTTTCGCCATTTCGTCATGGTACCAGAAATCTCTGCCGTTTTCCATGTGGCATGGTTCTTCATTTACCTTAATCACAATCACACTTTTAATAGAAGGAGTATCTTTAAGAGCTTCGTCAGAAATATCTTTCAGGTGAATATGTTTTCCTGCTCTAAGAGAAACATTTGAAGTTATGAGCATTTTACAGTCGGAGTCATTTACTCGTCCTTTAATAGCATCAGAGCTAAAACCACCGAAAATGATCGAATGAATAGCGCCGATTCTGGTACAGGCGAGCATAGTGATAGCCAGTTCGGGGACCATAGGCATATAGATAGCTATTCTATCGCCTTTTTTAATTCCTTTTGATTTAAGTACATTAGCAAATTTACATACTTCAGCATGAAGTTCTTTGTAAGTATATTTTTTTACTGCATCTTCAGCTTCACCCTGCCATAAGAGAGCGGTCTTATTTTCGATTGGAGTACCCAGATGTCTATCCAGGCAGTTGTAACTTACATTAAGTTCACCATCTTCAAACCAGGTGTGTTTAATGATCCTTTTTTTAGAGTTCCAAGTGTAGTCGAGGCTTTTTGTAGGTTCTTTAAACCAGTGTAAAGTTTTAGCCTGTTCCAGCCAGAAACCGTCCGGATCGTTAATTGACTTTTCCCAAATTTCCTTGTATTCCGCTTCAGATTTAATGTAAGCATTTTTTCTAACATTTTCTGGGGGCGGAAACGTTTTCCCTTCCTGCATAAACGAAGTAATTGCTTTTTTTTCTGCCATACTGTAACTCCTCCTTAATTGATAAATAGATAATAATCGAAATCTTAGACCAGCATCCTAACGTCAAGTATTTTTTAAAACTTTAGATATTACAGATAAAATCAATTCTAATAATCAAATGGATATTCATACATCATGAAAACTTTTTACAGTGTAAACAATTTAATCAATGGGGGTTACAACAAAAAAAAATGAAATTTAAGTTCTCAATAAATCACTTATCTGAAAGTTGAAAAATATTTAGTTTAGATTAAATTTAATACATCAGATATTTTTCTTGCAAAAAGAACCTTGAGACAATTTTTTGCCTTTAAATTGATAAACGCATAAAATTATAAAAAAGAGGGATTGGAATGAAACAGAGAACGTTACTTTTAATTAAACCGAATGCGACAAAAAAGAATCAGATCGGGTCCATTTTAAAGATGATTGAGGAAAACGGGTTTGAGATTGAAAACTTAAAACTATTTAGAATGGGCGGTGAACTGGCCGACGAGTTTTATGCTGAGCATATTGGAAAGAAATTCTACGATGAGCTCAAGGATTTTATGATGTCTGGAAAGATAGTAGCTGCAGAACTGAGCAGGGAAGATGCAATTCTCAAACTGCGTGAATTGGTCGGGAATACTGATTGTGAGAAAGCTGCCCTGGGGACAATCCGTTCAATTTATGGCGATTCCAAAGGGGAAAATGCTGTACACGCTTCAGATGGAATTGAAAGTGCAGCCAGAGAGATCGAATTAATTTTCCAATAAAAAGTTATTGGTTCTTTCTATATTCTTCCAGGCCTTTACGAAAAATATTCATCGCTTTAAGTAAGGCAGCTTCATTAAGTACATAGGCTAATCTGATCTCATCTTTACCCAGTCCGGGAGTAGCATAAAATCCCTCTGCCGGAGCGAACATAACGGTTTCATTGTCAACTGAGAATTCGGACAGCATCCAGATAATAAATTTTTCAGCATCAGCAATGGGTAATTTGGCAATTATATAAAAAGCTCCCTGAGGTTTTTTACAGATTATTCCTTCCACTTTCTGTAATTCTCTGAAAACAAGATTTCTTCTTTTATCGTATTCTTTCAGGATCTTATCAAAATATTCTTCCTCAATATCGATAGCTGCGTTAGCTGCCAGTTGATCTATAGTCGGCGGGCAGAGTCTGGCTTGAGCAAATTTGAGTGTTGCTGCAATAATTTCTTTGTTTTGAGTTATAAAACAGCCGATACGGGCACCGCAGGCGCTGTAACGTTTCGAGATGCTGTCAACCATGATGGCGTTTTTTTCCAGGCCAGGAATTTCCATTATACTTGTATGCGTGAGTCCGTCGTAAACAAATTCTCTATAGACTTCATCGGAGATCACGTACAGGTTGTTTTGTTGAACGATTTCGGAAAGGCGCAGCAGATCTTCTCTCGGGTAAACTGCTCCGGTGGGATTACCGGGATTGCATATCATTATAGCTTTCGTGCGTGGAGTTATTAGAGCTTCTATTGCTTCATCATCAGGTAATTTGAAACCTTCTTCTGCTTTTGTAGTAAGAGGTACGATTTTAATACCTGCAATGGTAGCAAAACCGTTGTAGTTAGTATAAAATGGTTCGGGAATAATAATTTCATCACCGGGATTACAGGTTACCAGCATGGCAAAAATTATTGCTTCTGAACCGGCAGTAGTAATGATTATTGATTCCCGATCGAGCATAATTCCATGTTTCTGGTAATATTTCACCAGATTAGTTCTGTATTCATCCAAACCTTGGGCGGGTCCATAAGCCAGAATTTTATCCTGATAATTGCTGTAAACTTGAAGCATTTCATCAGGTGTTTCTATATCCGGCTGGCCGATATTAAGATGGTATACTTTGATACCTTTCAATCTGGCAGCATCGTCATAGGGTTTCAATTTACGTATGGGGGAAGCCTGAATACCAGCAGCTCTTTCAGATAAATTCATACTAACCTCGCTTTATTTTATTTGTATATTCCATTAATTTTAATTCTCTTTCTAATTCCCTGATTTTATCGTCAACATTATCTTTATCATTTATAAAGATTGGCTTGCTATAAGTTACATTGATGCGCGAAAAGGGTAAGGGAAACCTGAAATTATCCCAGGAATTGAAAGTCTTTTCTCTTTCAATATCTACTACGGTTAATACGATGGGTAATTTAGTGAGGTAAGCGGCATTAATAAGACCTGGTTTAATTTTTTCTCTCGGTCCTTTGGGGCCATCGGGAGTTATTGCCAGTGAATGTTCTTGAGAGATTCGGATCATTTCCCGCAGAGCTTGTGAACCGCGACGGGTAGAAGAACCTCGTACGGTTTTGAATCCCAATGCTTCCAGGGGTCCAGCGATAAACTGCCCATCCCTTGAACTTGAGATCAGAACGGCTGCGTTTTCGAATTTCCTCAAATAAACCAGTGGTAGAAGGTTGCGGTGCCAGAAAGCGTAGATTACCCTTTCCTTAGGTTCAGGTGATTTTAATTTGTATCTGTAAGTTATTCCCAAGAGAAAAATTAGCATAGCACCAAAATATTTTTCCAGAAAAAAAATTAGGGGATCAAGGACTTTACGCGTGAATTTGTGGGATTTT
>LKUH01000006.1 GCA_001412425.1 Candidatus Cloacimonas sp. SDB | reverse complement strand
GGTATTACTTGTTTTGATCTGCAAGAATTCTTATGAATCACAACCATTTCCCCAGGTTGAATTTCTCGAATATATTTTGCATTAACCAGGGGGAGAGCAGTGTCTTCTGAAGCAATAACATAACCCTTTTCCGATTGTCCTAAGACAAGTGGATGAAAACCATGACTATCGCGTAAACCTATTAATTTATCTTTGGTAAGAATTACCAGACAGAATGACCCTTTGATTTTTAGTACTACTTCTTCTAGGGATTTTTCAATGTCTTTCTTCTTAGTCGCACTAATCAATTGACAAAGCAAATGGGTATCTGCATTACGGTCTCTGGGTAATACTATTTTTGAAGAAAGATTCTCTTTTAATTCTTTCTGGTTAATCAGATGGCCATTATGGGCAAGTGCAAAAGATCCACCCGGGAATTGATTTAGAATTGGCTGGCTATTCTCCCAATTATTGCCACCTGCGGTAGAATATCTTACATGACCGATAGCAATACTTCCATTTAATGTATTGAGAATTCCTTCATTGAATACCTCAGAGACTAATCCTAAATCACGGTATATCAATATATTTTTCCCATTGGAAACGGCAATACCTGCACTCTCCTGTCCTCGATGCTGAAGGGCAAATATTCCCAGATGAGCCAATTTTGCTGCATCCGTATTTTCTTCATTTTGGTTAAAAATACCAAAAATACCACATTCTTCATTCATTTTCTATGTTACTCTCCCACACTATCCTAAGCTGTCGTATTTCTAAATTAACAATTTGTCAATCTTTAAACTATTTCCTTCGATTTTGCCTAATACTGCATCGGTATTTCATATTTATTGGCAATAGCTTGTAAGCAGAATTATATTCTTTGCCATGCTTTTACTAAATTCTCCACAGGAAGATTAATCCAATGATTGATCTTGAGATTGTTTCCTTTGACAGAACCAATCTGCTGAAATGGAATCTCTTCTTTCTGAAGACAATTGATAAAGTCTTGAGCTTTCTCGGGATTTACCGTAACAACAATTCTGGATTGGCTTTCTCCAAATAGAGTACAATCAGAGCGAATATTTGTCTTAAGATCAATCTCTGCACCCAAGCCACTCTTGATACAGGATTCTGCTAAAGCGATGGCAAGCCCTCCTAATGAGCAATCATGGGCAGAAGCAAGTAGATCTTTTTCAATTACTTTTCGGCAAAAATCTTGAATCCTTTTTTCTAATGATAAATTAAGGACAGGGGGTAAACCGCATTTCTTTTGGTGTATAAGTTCTAAGTATTCACTTCCCCCCAACTCATTGTGGCTTTCACCCAATAAGAAAATAATATCATTTTCATTTTTAAAATCCAGAGTACAGATATGGCTGCAATCATTTATTACTCCAACCATACCAATAACCGGAGTCGGGTCGATTGGTTTTCCGTCATTTTCATTATACAAACTAACATTCCCGCTGATAACCGGGGTCTCAAAATCTTGGCATGCCTCTGATAAACCTTTAATTGCCTGAACCAATTGCCAATAACTATCAGTATTCTCGGGTGCTCCAAAGTTAAGGCAATCTGTTACAGCCCTCGGCAAGGCACCTTTGCAGGATAAATTTCTGGCTGCTTCAGCAACGACAATCTTAGCACCTTGGTAAGGATCAAGAAAACAGTATCTTCCGTTACCCTCGGTGGTTAAAGCTATGGCTTTCTCTGTTCCTTTGATTCTTAGTATTGCTGCATCATCTCCAGGGGGGAGGACAGTATTGACCTGAACCATATGATCATATTGCCGGTAGATCTTCTCTTTGCATGATAAATTAGGAGATGAAAGCAATTGAAGAAGTACAGAATTATAGTCATTTAATTCCTCAATTTTATCTAAACTTAATTGATTTATACTTTTTTGTAG
>LKUH01000005.1 GCA_001412425.1 Candidatus Cloacimonas sp. SDB | reverse complement strand
ACGTGATATTTAAGTGTGATAAACAAATATAAAAAAAAACCCAATAATGACAGATACTTCACAAAGCTGTAAGGTTTTATGAAATTTATGACAAAACCGGAGAGAATTAAAAGTATTGGTACAATTGCTTCATTATATTTTAATTTTTGAATTTTTAATAAGATTTCTACCGGGTTATATTTCTCCATCGTTTATATCCCAATTCTGTTGTAAATATAATCAACATTTTCCAGATAGCGGTCTAATGAAAAAATCTTTTCTAATTCTTCTTCAGACAGTAAATCTGCGATTTCTTCATCAGCGTAAACCAGTTCTTTAAAATTAATTTTGGTTTCCCAGCATTCCAGAGCATTTTTCTGTACCAGGGAATAGGATTTTTCGCGGGAAATTCCTTTTTTGGCAAGTTCCAGAAGAAGTGCCTGTGAAAAGATAAGACCCCGGGTAAGATTAAGGTTTCTCTGCATGTTTTCCGGATAAACGATAAGGTCATCAATCAGCGGGATCATTTTATTCAGCATATAATTCAGCAATATGGTGGAATCGGGTAAAATTATTCTTTCAACTGAAGAATGACTGATATCACGCTCGTGCCAGAGCGCATTATTTTCCAGTGCTGCCTGTGCATTGCTTCTTAACAGACGAGCAAGCCCACAGATCTGTTCCGAAATTACGGGATTTTTTTTATGAGGCATAGCCGATGAGCCCTTTTGACCGGCAGTGAAATTTTCTTCCACTTCCAGTACTTCAGTTCTCTGCAAATGTCTTATTTCCAGAGCAATCTTTTCCAGGGTTGATCCAATTATGGCGAGGCAGTTCATGTATTCGGAAATTCGATCTCTTTGTATGACCTGCGTAGAAATATTTACCGGTTCAAGTTCTAGTTCCAGACAGGAAATTTTCTCAATTTCAGGAGATAAGTGAGCATAATTTCCTACCGCTCCGGAAAACTGCCCTACCGAAATTATGGCAATTGCATTTAACATCCTATTGATATTTCGCTGCATTTCATCGTACCAGAGAGCGAATTTCAGACCAAAAGTTATCGGTTCAGCATGAATACCATGAGATCTTCCTATACACAGAGTATGCCTATATTCTTTTGCTTTAATTTTTAAAACTTCCGCAAATTTTTCTATATCCCTTAAAATTAGTTCACCTGCCTGTTTCAATTGAATTGAAGTGGCAGTATCAAGAACATCCGAAGAGGTCATCCCGTAGTGAATGTAGCGGGCGGAGGGCCCCACGAATTCGGCAATACTGGTAAGAAAAGCAATAACATCATGCTTGGTGGTTTTTTCTATTTCTGCGATCCTGTCCACATCAAAATCCGCTTTTTGAACTATTTCGGTAAAATCTTCATCGGGAATGATACCCAGTTGATTCATGGCTTTACAGGCGGCAATTTCTACATCCAGCATACACTGAAAGCGATTTTGTAATTCCCATATCTTAGCCATTTCGGGTCTACTGTATCTTGCAATCATAATTTACCTCAGGTTAAAATCAGGTTCAATTTTCTTAAAATTTACCTCAGAAAATGATATTTTGTCAATTATAATATCTGCCACGGTTTTATTTTCCGCCAGAAAAATTATCTCTTGCAGTTCTTTTCCATATTTCAGCACAAGGGAGTAATTTTTGTCAGCACGATCAACTCTGCTGATTTCCATTTGATTGGAAAAATAGATGGTCAGGTCATCGAGCTCAATCCGATGATTTTTAATGATCTTATCTTTATGTTGTGCCAGCAGTTGAAAATCCAGCAAATAGTTTATATAGGGAAAATCGTGTAACAGTTTGTTCTGGGGTATTACAACCAGGCTCTCATTTCCTGGTAATTTTAAGGTTAACAGAGAATCATAATAAGCCGTTAAAAAGGGAGAGGGAGATAATCCCAGCAATCCTGTATCAAAAATATCAGCGCGAAAAAGATTACCGGTTTTTTTTATTTGAATGTTTTTTCTAAATGAGAAAATCTGATAATTAACTTCAATTATGCCATTCAGCCTAAAATTTTTCCACTTATTAAGATGATTTAAAAGCAGGGTTTCTTTTTCTTTGTGGGAATATTTGGAAACAACAGCACAGCTGGTTAAAAAAATTATAGCAACAGCAAATAACAGGATCGTCTTTTTAAGAA
>LKUH01000004.1 GCA_001412425.1 Candidatus Cloacimonas sp. SDB | reverse complement strand
TATCCAAGCTGGGGCTTGGATACGAGGAGTCAATAGGACAGGAAACCTCTACCATTTCCATGCTGGGGCTTGGATACGAGGAGTTAATAGAACAGGAAACATTTACCGCATCCAGTTAGGGGAGTGGTAAAACTACCCTGTAGGCTTGTAAGCTAATCAAAATAATAAGAAAAGAGGTAGTATGAAGTATTTATTTGGTCCAGTACCTTCCAGAAGATTGGGGATTTCTTTAGGAGTAGATCTGGTGCCCCATAAAGTATGTAGTTTGAATTGTGTTTACTGCGAAGTAGGGAAAACAACAAATTTAACAATTGAAAGACGTGAATATGTTCCGATTGATGGAGTAATCGAAGAATTGAACAATTATCTTTCTCAAAATCCTGAATTGGATTTTATTACTTTTTCCGGACAGGGAGAACCAACTTTAAATAGTGGTTTAGAAAAAGTGATCAATTTCATTAAAAGCAATTTTCCTCGCTATAAAGTTGCTCTAATTACCAATGGAACACTTTTCTGGGATAAGAATATCAGGAATGAAGTGCAAAAAGCTGATGTTCTACTTCCATCTTTGGATGCGGTTGACAAAATGACATTTCTGAAACTGAATAGACCAAATAAGAATTTACAAATTGATCAGATCATTGAGGGATTAATAACATTAAGAAAGGAATTCAAAGGAAAGATCTATCTGGAAATATTCTTTGTGCCGGGATTGAATGATACTGAATCTGAACTGAATCTGCTTAAAAGCACTACTCAAAAAATTGAACCCGATATTATGCAGTTAAATACTTTAGATAGACCAGGAACGGAAAACTGGGTAAAACCACTTCCAAGAGAGAGACTGGAACAGATTGTTAAATTCTTTCAGCCGCTTCCTGTTGAGATCATCTCCAATCCAAAAGCCAGAAAACAGATCCAGAGCTTCAATCAGAATATCTCAGATCAGATACTGGAGACTATAAAAAGAAGACCTGTTACCGACAAAGATCTATCTCATATTCTTAATCTGCATCTCAATGAATTAAACAAATATTTAAGCGAATTAATCGATGATGACAAAATTGAATCGATTGAACTGGACAGGGGATTATTTTTTAAAAT
>LKUH01000003.1 GCA_001412425.1 Candidatus Cloacimonas sp. SDB | reverse complement strand
AAAAGTATGGTGACATTTGGCACTATTGTAAATAATAACTATTTGTCCGGTATGTTATTCGGTTTGACTGCAAATATGACTGGAAGATCATTTCAAAAGGCTCAAAGCAGTACTCTAATAAATTTTACTGACGGAAATTTCAGTAAAATAAAATGAAATTCGAAGTTCTATTTCTTACCAATTCTAATTGTTGTTCAGAATGTAATTTCAATTAGAACTTGACTTTTAAAAAATACATTTTCCAACTTGAAAGATAAGAAACCTGGTTGTAGGAGGAAAAAATGAGCCATAAGGAACGATATACTGTTTATACCGGCAACAAGAAAGTTCTGCTAAGAACAAATGACCTGCCAGAAGCCTTAGAAGTAAGAGAAGAACATAAAAGTGAAGGTGCTTATATTGAGGACAGGAAAAATAAAAACAAACACCGGAATGACTTTATCGGTTGATTTCATTCTTTGATATTGAGATCTTAATTGCAATCATCGACTTTAACTGAAATCGATCTTTCATCTGGCCTGAAAGTATTCGGTTTATTTATATTTCCGCAATTTTCTTGCCTAAAATTCATAGATATTTATAAAGTTACTCAGATTCTCAGGAAACTAATATTAGCCTTGGGTGCAAAATTTTAAATAAAAATACAGATAATTAAATAAGTTGCGGAGTAAAGGAGGATGAGTGGCTAAAACAAAATTTAAATGCATGACACTTGTTGAAGAATATTTTAATATAGAAAAAGTATTTTCACCCTTTTTATTAATTCTTTCAATAATTTTAATCACTTTATCTCTCAAAGGAAATAGTATCCTGCTTGATAAGTTGGTTATAGGTGTATCCGTTTTGATAATAGCCTTGTTAATGCTTATTGAGGGGATTTCAAAAAAAATACTGGTAACAGTGAGAATTGGTTTGACTCCACCGGTATATATCATTATCGGATTATTTCTGATCTTTGAAAGCATCAGACGGCTCACAGTCAATTTTACCAGTTACTCTTTTCAATCAGCAGATTTCGTGTTGTTCTTAATTATTTTTACTTTAGGAATTCATTTTCTGCATATAGCAGGATTAATGAAATTCGAGAATTGATATTTTATTCTGCTTCAGATTTAATAATGATCCTTCTGCCGCAATGATTGCATTCAAATGAAGATTTATTAAAACTCGGAGACAATTGCTTAACAGCTCCACAGGTGCATTGAAACGATTCCCAGTTCTTTCCTTTTCTATGATAAACAAAAGGCTCTAGTTTTTCCTTTGCAGTTTGTTGCTGCTTTTGGGGGGAAAGATTATTTTTTAAAATATCAGGAAGCACAGCCGGCACAGGCCAGATTCTATCACATTTAGGGCAGGCAATTGTGGAGTTGGTATAATCCGGTGGAACTTTAATATTCAACCCGCAATCACAGGGGATAAAATAATACTTCTCCACCGCCCTGATCAGATCTTCCACACCTTTCTTCTGAGATCTTGCTGATCTTTCTTCCGCAGGAGCAACTTTTTGCTTTAAAGGAACCTTATGGGGATCGTTCAATCCACTTGCAGGGATTATAGGAGTTATCAGATTTCCTTTAGAATATAATTTATTATAAGCATCGTTATAATTTTTATAATTAGCTCCGTTGCTGATGTTTCTTAAGATGCGTATCCTCTCGTCAATGGGAGGATGTGTGCTGCTGAGATTGGATAAAGATTTCCCGGCTTTCAGCAAAGGATTGACAATATACAATCCGGCTGTTGCTTTATTAGCTGCAGGAAGTTCATAAGTATTCTGGGAAATTTTCTCCAGAGCTGAAGCAAGACCTTCCGGGTACCGGGTCAACCTTACGGCAGTTGCATCAGCAAGATATTCCCTCTTACGAGATATGGAAAGATAGAGCAATCTAGCTAATATAGGTGCAAGTACAGCAAAAACGATTGAGACTACCAAAAAAATGATCTGAGCCTGTCCCCCACCGCTTCGGGAGGAACTTCTTCGGGATCGACCGCCACCTGAGAACCAGAGACTTCTTAAAAAACCATGGGACAGTATTACGATGCTGCCCAGCAAAACACCGGAAAAAGTCATATAAAGAATATCTCTATTTAAAATATGACCGGTCTCATGTGCTATTACTCCCTGTAATTCATCTCTGTTCAGACGCTCCAGTAAACCTGCAGTAACAACGATAGAACTGTTTTGAGGACTTCTGCCTGTTGCAAAAGCATTAGGTGCTTTTTCCGGAATTATGTAAATATTCGGAATTTTTGGCAAACCAGCAGATATTTTCATCTCTTCCACGATATTGAAAAGTTGAGGGTGGATCTGAGGTGTTACTTTTTTGGCATGACTTATCGCGAGGATTATTTTATCACCCGAAAAAAAACTGACCAGAGACATGATGATCCAGATCAACAAAGCCAGCATTATACCAAAAGCCCAACCATCCCTGCCGGCATAATAATTACCAATCACCGAACCCAGCAGCAGCAGACAAAGTCCCATAATTATGAAAAGTATGAGCGACCTCTGTCTATTCTGATTAATCAATTCCCACATAGTTTCCTACAAAAGATCAGGAAAAATCTACTTTGGGCACAGCTCTTTCAGCAGCATTTTCCAGTTCAAAGAAAACACCTGCTTTAAAATTGAACATATTGGCTATTATATTGGAAGGAAACATCTGGATCTTATTATTGAAGAAAAGAACCTGATCGTTATAACTCTGGCGGGCGAAAGCGATTTTATTCTCAGTGGACGTAAGTTCTTCCTGAACGGCTAGAAAATTTTGATTAGCTTTCAGATCGGGATAATTCTCCACTACCAGGAAGAATTTATTCATGGCACCGTTAAGTGCGCTTTCGGCTTTAGCTTTTTCGCTTACCGAATCGGCACCCATAGCCTTACTGCGTGCTTCCGTTATGCCGGTGAGAGTTTCCCTTTCATGTTTCATATAACCCTTGGCAGTTTCCACCAGGTTGGGAATCAGATCGTGCCTTCTTTTCAGCTGAACATCGATCTGTGACCAGGCATTGCTGACCTGATTTCTTAATCCTATTAAAGCATTGTAATTTCCGATCACTGCAAAAACCAGCAAAATTACCAAAAATAATAAAATAATTGGAACTATCATATCGACTCCTTATTTGACCTTATTTCCAAAGATCTGTCTTAAATATCCGTAAATTTCATTATCTACTCCGAAATCTGCCATGTATATTATTTTTTCCAGCTCACCACCATCAAACCATATACCATGCTCATTCTCGCATTTGTCCAGCACGATGCTTTCACTTCTACCTGCCAGGATTTTGGTCATTTTTTTTCCACAGACCGGACATTTAACCGGCTTTTCTTTCGATTTTTTGTGGGGAATGATGGAATAGATGATCTCTTCACCTAATTTTGAGCCCTGCAGTAATTGCTCCAGCTCTCCCTCATCCAGCCAGACTCCGTTACAGCTGAAACATTTGTCGATTTCAACATCCTTCAGTTCCAATACAACCATGGAGTCTTTGCACTTGGGGCAATTCATAATTTCTCCGCTTTCCAAATCGGCTTCTGGGAAATTTAACGATCTATGATTAACTATTGTGAATAAGAGATCTGAAACGGAAGTAAAGTGTCAAATAAATTTTATTTTGCTGAATCATTGAAATTTCTGCAGTTCAGAAATAATTTTTTCAGCCGCATTGCCGTCACCATAAAGCTTCCTGTTGAAATCTGAATTGAGCTTCTGAACATCAGCAAAGGCTTGAAGTATATTCTTATAAACAGTTCCGGCCATAATGGCATAACCATTTGCAACTAATTCTACCCATTCGGTTTCATCGCGTAATATAAGGCAGAATTTCTGGAAAAAGTAAGCCTCCTTTTGCAGCCCGCCACTATCGGTCATCACAAATGAACAGTTCTGCAATAAATGTATCATTTCCAGATATCCTACAGGATTTATAATCTTGAAATCTGCTCTGATTTTATGCTGCTTCAGAATATTGCAGGTGCGGGGATGTAAAGGTGCGATGACTCGAATATTTTCTGAGATTTTATTTAAAGCAGAAATAATTGATCTTAACCGCTCGATATTATCAGTGTTCTCAGCTCGATGAATTGTTGCGAGAATGAATTTATCGGGCAGCTTAAAAACGGGTTTATGACCACGATCACGATAGTATAATGCTGCATCGTACATCACGTCACCGCAGTTAACAACTGACACTTCAGCGCTATTGACAATATTTTCTTTTTTAAGGTTTTCAACCGCAGTTACAGTCGGGCAGAACAACAGGTTGGAAATTTTATCGGTCAGGATGCGGTTGATCTCTTCCGGCATGAGGTTATTGAATGATCGCAGTCCTGCTTCCACATGAGCAGTGTTGATGTGCAGTTTAGCTGCAGCCATAGCGCCAGCCAGAGTTGAATTTGTATCACCGTAAACCAAGACCCAGTCCGCTTTTTCTTTCAGCAGGATCGCTTCGATTTCAGCCACCATTCTCCCTGTCATGGCACCATGATTCAAAGAATTAATACCGAGATTGTAATCGGGTTTGCTGATGTCCATCTGCTGAAAAAATACAGCACTCATATTGGCATCGAAGTGTTGTCCGGTATGGATTATTACTTCCTGTATTGCGTCATTTTTTTTTATCTGCCGGCTCACGGTTGCAGCTTTAATGAATTGAGGACGGGCTCCCACAACGGTGAGTATTTTCATGATCTTTTCTTTGCCTTCTGGAGCTTCAGGTACCATTCACAGGTTCTATTTAATTCATTTTCGATAGAGTATTTCTGAACATAACCGAGCTCTCTGATTTTTTCAGCCCGGTAATCTGTGGGTGTAGCAAATTTGATCATTCGGTCACTGTTAATCGGCAGATCTTTTTTTGTGATCTTGCCGATGATATCGAAGAATTTCCCAATAGCTACAGCACATTTAAAAGGTATTTTCAGTTTCGGAAGTTTGAAACCCTGATTGGCAGTGATTATTTTCATAAGTTCCCAAACTGTAAGATAAGGTTTATCGATGCAGTTAAAATTCTGCACACCCGGAGTCATTTTATCCATAACGAAATATGTTAAATCCACTATATTTTCCAGTGAGATCATAGATTTTATGTGATCTCCCTTCCCAACCATGAACCAGGGAAATTTATACATTTGATTGATAAGATTGTACATATTGGCAAAATTGTGAGGACCAAAAATAACGGAAGGTCTTAAGGTAACAACCGAGTGATTGAGGGGATCTTTTTGCTGCCAGATGTTGATAACTCGTTCTCCCGCCAGTTTTGAATCACCATAAACAGTATTGGAAAGGTAATCGGCTGTTTCATCACAGGATTTATTCTGATGCCCGTAAACGGAAACCGTGCTGTAATAAATAATCTGCTTAATTCCCAGCGCTTCTGCAAACTGGATCAGAACTTCAGTCCCGTATTTGTTGTTGCTGAAATATTCTTCTTCCGAAATGCCAAAATCGTGTTTAGATGCTGCACAATGAATGATGAGATCAAAAGTCATCCTCATGAAGGGTGCATAATCTTCAATATTTCTGATATCACCGAGTTCAGTATTGGGATGAGGTGTAATAGTACAGACCACGCTATTATCGATCCCATAGACAGAATGACCTTTATTCTCCAGAAAATACATTAATCTGGAGCCGACAAAACCGTTTGAGCCTGTGATAAAAATGTTCATATAACCTGCTTTGTTTATCTTTCTACTTTCCAGGTAGAAAACTGTTCACGTTTCAAATATTTGATAAAAGCTAGAAAAGCTGAATAATTCATGGCGGCGAAATAAGCCGGCAGTTTAAAGATTTTAATACTGCTCCCTTTCTTCTCCAGAACCAGTTCAATTACCGCAATTAAATAAACCATAACTTGAATAACCAGACAGAATCGATAAAAAGCAATATGTACCTGAAATAGAGCTGAAATCAGAATTAAAGTAGAGAATAACGGAAGCATCCAGCGGATGAGCTTATGGGAAATGAACAGAAAAAAAACTTTAAAATTCGCAAATAAATTCAAAAGAAACAAATTCCTTTCCAGACAAAACCATTGTTGAGTTATCATTCTTATCTTCCGGGAAATTTCTTCTGACGGTTTTTCTGTAACAGCTTCATAAACAACTGCTTCTGGCTCATATTTAGCCTTTTCCCCACTTCTAATAACCTGTAAAGTCCTTTCAAAATCATCTACGGAAGCTGGATTGATCTGTTGAAAATACTCTCTTTTAATCAGGTAAATCGACCCATTGGCGCCGATAATGGAATAAAATTTACTTTCCAGTGATTTCAGCCAGCTTTCATATTTCCAGTATAAACCCTCTCCCGAATCCGTTCCATTTTTTTTAATCAATTTTAGTTCTCCGGAAACCAGAGCAATATCCGGTTCGGATTGCATTCTTCTGACCATTTTTTTTACGGAATCGGGTGCAAAGATCGAATTTGCATCAGTTGAAAGCACATAATCAGTATTAATATCAGGTTCAACCAGATTATGGCCGGACTGCTTCCCTCTTCTTGGTTTCTGAACCACCAGTTCAATATTATTGTCCCCGGAAAATTTATTCACTATCTCATTTGTGCCATCAGTAGAATCATCGGAGATCACGATCATTTTGATCTTATCCGCCGGATAATTCAGTTGCAGAAAAGAGCTGATTTTCGCTTCAATCACTTTCTCTTCGTTAAAAGCCGGGCAAAGTACTGTTATGGTGGGATAATCTTCAAAATGAGTCTCACCTTTATGCGATTTACTGAACAGGTTAAGAAAATTGAGCAGAAGACCATATCCAACCAGATGATATGCCAGAACTGCCAATGAAAACCAAAATAAATAACCCATAAATTACTCTTTGTCCAGATGCAGAAAACTGGTTGTGCCTTGATTGGCAATTTGCAAAAATCTCAGAAAAGAGGCAGTTGCTTTATAATCCCTGTACTTTTTAACAGCAAAGAGAAAATTCAACGTATAAGCCCATCTTCCGAACATGCGGGCAAACATAGCTCCTTTGCTTTTTATCAGATGATCGCTGTAAGTGTAGCCGGAGTTGATAAAAGGATGTGTTACAATCGTTTCGGGTATGAAATAGGCTTTCAGCCCGGCGCGTAATGCATCTACCAAAAAAATATTTTCAATGCCGTTGGTAAAAGGTTTGCCACCGATACCGAATTGTTCATCCCATTTAATATCAGCTTTTGCAATGCTTTTACGACGATATGCTATCTCAAAGGATGTCACCCGCATAACCGAGCGGAAATTATGCTGGTGCACATGTCTGGCGTATCTTTTAAAAGGCTTTCCATCCGGAAATTCGGTTTTAAAGGTTAGAATATCGGCTGCGGGGAATTCTTCAAACGCTTGCAATATTGACTTGAAAGCCTTATTCTGAAAAATCAGGTCATCATCAGTTATAAGTACCAGTTCTCCCCTGGAATGGTGCATAGATCTGTTCCTGTTGAGGGATAATCCTTTTTCAAGATAAAAATGATAAGAAACATCGCTTCTGGAGTGCAGGAATTCCTCAATTTCATTAATATAGACATTTTTTTGAGCTTCAGTTATTTGATGACTGATCTGATAGATAATATTTTCCTGAACAGGCTGAATGAGTTTTAATGCTCTGTGAATATTGTCATTCATTGTTGTTATGATTATTTCCAATATCATTTCAGATCCTTTAAGGATATAATGGTCAGAGCCCTGCATCCATTCACAATTCTGTCAATATGTACATTTTGTTTTTCCGGATCGGGATGAGGATGAAGATCACATCTGGTTTCGCTTATATATTTTACCGGTTCTAAAAATTCTCCGATTATCTTCTTCTTAGAAGTGCTTAAATTTACCAGCAATAATTTTCTCAATCTGCTTTTGTCAGGATACGTATCGGTTATGAAATTTTTATCATCAAGCATACTGGGATGTCCGTCAGATAATCCCGTATCCAGACATTTCAATTTTTGGTTTTCCAAATTCAATATATAATAATCTCCCTTCTTGGAAATGACTCCCCACAACAGGATGTTATTATTGTCAAGCCAACAATAATGGCTAATCATCTGATCTTCAATTAAAATTTCAGAATTATTTTTTTCAAGATCATACAAAACCAGATAATGTTTTAATTCAAACTTATGATAAAACCTAAGTAGAAACACAAACCTTTTTCCATCCGGTGATATTGAAACATGATTGAATCTGGGATAAGTTATTTTTTCCACTGAATAAGAAGTAGATCTCAGCACATCTTTAACAGCACAGAGTATATCTATTTTTCCTGATTTCAGATCAGTGAATAATAGTTTCTGAGAAAACAAATCCAGGTCTTTATTCTTTTTGCATCTGTAACCATAATCAGGTCGGGTAATATTCAATGCTTCATAGGAGATCGAGATAAAATATTCATCTTTATAGGCATCTTGAACAGGAAGAGGATTTTTTCTGTAAGTTTCTGATTTAATATTATAAATTTCACTGTAGTAAAGTTTATTTTGCCGATCAAATTGATTATAGATAACCTCAGAATCATTGAGCCAGAATGTTCTACTTCCCTGTTGCCAATTCCAGGCATTGGTACGTGTTATTTCCTTTAAAATTATTTTATTATTTAAATCATACAATATTATCGAGGTTGGTTTTTCAGGTTCAGGTTTTTTCCAGGGTTTACAATTATTAGCATGAAAGATTATAAGATCAGAATTTGAAGGGTTAAAGGGAGATTTATCGTAATAACCGAAGAAGGTGTTTATATAACTTGAATTCTGCATCACCGACTTAATTTGATAAGTATCCGGCCTTCTCTTTTTAGAAATAAGATAATTGACTAAAATCTTTACTTGAAAAATAGATAAATAGATTGATGAAACATGGTGATTAAGATAATATTTTATTATCTTTTTCATTTAAATATCCTTTTAATATTTTCATAAAAACATAAGCTTGATTCTTTCTTGAGTATTCTTCTAACTTCTTAATATCATTTCCTTTATATTGATTACAATTGTTAATGAAATCTAAAATTCCATTTTCTGAATCTACTACTTTACCACGCTCTGTTTTCGAGAGTAATTCACTGATTTCAGAATCTTTACGGCATATTGCCAAAATTGGTATATCTGTTACTAATAGCTCAAAGAGCTTACCTGTTAAGGTACCTTTTGTTGCTTTAGAATTTGTTTCAAGATCCTCAAATACAACCAGAATATCACTATTCATTTGTTCTTCATGGATTTTTAAACTACTATCAGGAGGATTTAAATCAAACTTATCAGGATTAGATGAATTTAGCAATTGTCTAATTTTGTTAACTTGTACCTTATCACCAACGAGTCTTAGCTTGATTTTCCAATCAGTCTTTTTTAAAGTATTAACAAGTAATTTAAAGGATTCAATTTGATGATCATATAACTTACCAGCGTAATATATTTGCTTATGACATGAAGGTGATGAATTTAGGATTTTAACTTTACCTGGAAAACCATTATATAAAATATGAACTTTCCTTTTATAAAAGTTTGATAAAAGCTGAGAATAGTATTTCCCTGCGGTAAATATTAAATCAGGTTTTCCAATTGCATATTTTTCGAAACACTTATCAAATAAATGTTGTACCCAATTTTTTCCATTTCTATCAAATGGTCCTAGAATGTCTCTAACATCTAAAATCCAAAAAATATCTGGTCTTCTGGTTTTCAACATTTTACCAATAAGTGCAGTCGAAACTGGTCCAGTTGTAGTAATAATTATATCAGGATTTAAGTTTTGCACATAATTGGTTATACGTTTTCTATTTTTCCAATACCAACTTAAGATAGTAGAATCAATTGAACGCATCTTTTTAGTAAAAAAGCTAATCAAAAGGTGAAAAAGATTATGTCTATTATATCTTTTTCTTGTAAAATTATAATTTTCTATTTTATTTAGACGTAATATACGATTTTCATTCAATGGAACTGGTAGGTCACCTGTTGAGTTATTTGTACAAACATATACCTCATAAAACTTGTTGATTTCCGGAATCATTTGAGCCCATCTTCTACTGGCCATGTTATTAAATGGAGGGAAGAAATAGCTAAATATGATAATTTTTTTCAATTATAATTCCTTGATACAGCTTTTTTAATTCTATTACTTCATTAATGTATTGACTAGATACAAGCTTCTTTGCATTTTTTATAAGTTTATTTCTCAATGTTATATTTGTCATAATGTCATTAATTGAATTAACAATTGCTTCTACTGAATTTGTTTTAATCAGTATACCATTTTCTCCATCTGTTATAATCGATGTAGGACCAACTGTTTTCGTGGCTATTACTGGAACACCGCAGGCCATAGCTTCTAAAATTACGATTCCAAAACTTTCGTGAATAGATGGTAACACAAAGCAATCAGATGCATTGTACCATAAATTTAATTCTTTTTGAGTTTTTGGAGGTAAGATTTTAATAATATGTTTCAGTTTTAATTTTTCAATCTGTTTTTTATACATTTTTTCAAGATTGCCTGATCCAATGAGATAAAGGTTAGCATTGTTATTCTTATTAATCTCACACATTGATTCTATAAGATATTTGTGCCCTTTAGTTACTAGAAAACTACCAACTGACAATATAATAAATTTTTGGGTTGGAAGTTTAAGTTGTTTTCTGGCTTCAAATTTATCTAATTGGTAAAAATTGTTATTATCGAAATTATTTTCTATAATTATAACTTTGTTTGAATCATAAACCTTTCTTATATCTTTTACAAGGTTTTTCGATACTGAGATGATTTTTTCAGATTTGCTTAAAACTTCTTTAAATATTGATAACTCTTTTTTATTATATGGTATTATCTTGCGAATTGATGAAATTTCTTTATCAGTTTTGTAGAAATCAGAACCATGACTAGTGATAATAAATGGTGTATTATAGATCTCAGATAGTTTTGCAGCTATAAAGCCTCCTGGTAAGATTGTATGGGCATGAATAATATCATAATCAAATGAATTTCTAATTTTTTTTCTAACTGCAGATAACATCTTCCAGTATGTTGTGTTGTGAAAAATTCTTTTAGGTAAGGTTAAATAAGGACACTTAACCATTCCTTTAATTTCATTTGTCATACATTTTTGAATATGTTTCCGGTAAGGTTTATTTCTCAGAAAGTAATAATAATCGTATAATAAGATCGTGTCAGATATTATATCGCTTTCGTTATTAATTTTATTTATCTGATTATGTATAAAAGTAGAATTATAGGGCGTAATGTACAATATTTTCATTTTAAATACTTTAAAAGTTTAGAAAACTGGTATCTTCTTGAAAATTTATTTATGTCAATATTATCGTCTAGAGAAGATAAATTTTTGGTTTTAATAATGGTTATGGCTTTAATTATATCTGTTTTATAATTTATAAAAAAGACATTT
>LKUH01000002.1 GCA_001412425.1 Candidatus Cloacimonas sp. SDB | reverse complement strand
ATACCTTTCCTGTCGGAAATCAATTTATTGATTTTTTCAAAATTCCCTTTATAGTCGCGGTGAGAAACGGCAACCAGTTTACCTTTTTTAGTCAGATATTCAGCCAGAAAAACAGTGAACGGTGTTTTACCGCTGCCACCACTAACAATATTTCCTACACTTATTGTGCCACAAAACCCTTTGTAGCTTAAAGCGGGAATTAATGAATAGATCTTTCTTCTTAGAAGTTGAATAGCCGCAAATATAACACTGAAAGGATAGAGCAGGTAAGAAAGTAATGAGCGACGATATAAATTTTGACGAATGAACTTTTGGGTTATCATACAACTAAAATTCAATTCCTTTTCTTGCCTTAACGCCCCGGGAAAAATAGTGCTTTATCTCTTTCATCTCAGTAACCAGATCTGCCTTTTCCATAACTCTTTCATCAGCATATCTGCCGGTCATAACTATTTCAGTATCTCCTGTTATTTCAATCAACCTCAGCTGATCAGCTAATTTTACCAATCCCCACTTTACGGCAATATTGATCTCATCTAATATGATCAGATCATACTGCTTCAAGCTGATTAATTCAAAAGTTTTTTTTATCCCTTCTGCTGCGGCTTCACGATCTGCCGAAGAAATGTTTTGAGGATCAATGAACTTACCGGTTCCAAACTGGAAAATATCAAGCTCTTTATTTCTGGTTAAATATCTGATCTCGCCAAGCCTGTTATTCTTTTTCATGAATTGAATTAAACACACTTTTTTACCACTTCCCAGAGCCCGGATGATTAAACCCAGAGCAGCTGTAGTTTTTCCCTTGCCATTACCTGTATAAACCTGTATCAAATTAACTCCTGAATTAATAAATGAACAAAATAATATTAAATAATGCTGGTTATGGGAACTATTTAAATTCTTCCTGACCCTATAAATTCAATTGACAGACAAAATCTCTGAATAATTCTTTGTAAAGAATTTTTTAAGGATATTAGATGAAGAAAAAGCAAAAATTGGATATTGGTCCCTATATATATATTTTGCCTGCCCTCATTATTATTCTGGTTTTTCGGCTTTTACCAATAGTGTTGTCCTTTATCGTCAGTTTTTTTGACTGGTCTATTACGGGTGTCGGAGATTTCATCGGTTTCGAGAACTATTCCAGGTTATTTCAGGACCCGGAATTCTGGCAGTCAATGCTTAATACTTTCTACCTGGTTATATTCGTTGTTCCCATAAGTCTGATCTCTTCACTGATTTTTGCCACCCTTTTGAATAATATAAAAGCTTTAAAAAGTTTTTTCCGTTCCGTTTATTTTATCCCCACTGTTACATCAATGGTAGCAATTTCAATAGTCTGGAAAATTATTTTTAATCAGCAGACCGGTTTAATGAACTTCCTTTTAGCAAAGATCGGAATCGAACCTCTGGGCTGGCTGGCTGAAAGCCGGGGAATTTTTCTGTTATTATTTGAATCAATGGGAATTAATATTCCAACCCATCTGGGCGGACCATCCCTGGCGCTTTTTTCCATCATTATTGTAACTATCTGGAAGGGACTGGGATACAATACTATAATTTATCTGGCTGGTTTGCAGAATATCCCTGCTGTTTATTATGAAGCTGCCGACATCGATGGCGCTGGAAAAATAAAACAATTCTTTAAAATCACCTGGCCCCTGATCTCACCAACTACTTATTATGTGCTTATGATGACTACCATTGTTACCTTTCAGGTATTTTCTCAGATCTATTTAATGACCGGCCCCCCTATTGGAGGTCCCCTGGGGACTACCAAAGTAATTGTTTACTTCCTGTTTGATAAAGGGTTTGGCGAAAGCAACGATCTAAGTTATGCCAGTGCAATAGCCTTAATATTGTTCGTGGTTATTTTAAGTTTAACTTTGTTGCAGAAGAGACTGGAAAAGAAAGTTCATTATTGATTATGAAATTCAAAAACAGTATCATTTATCTTGTTCTGATAATTTGTGGAATTACCATGATTATTCCTTTTGTCTGGATGGTTACAACTGCAGTTAAATCACAACTGGAAGTAAATAAGGGAAATGTGGGATTCATACCTTATGAGGAATATCCAGTTTATAATGATGGAGAAGAGCTTTTCCGGGTTAAAATAGTTAGTGCTGAAACTGACAGCTCTTATGTTAATATTTTTAATGAAGCTGGTAAGATTATAAGTTCTTATAAGAAAGTGCCAAATAACTCTCTTACTGAACACAAAAAGCTTAAATTCCATTTTGAAAATTTTGTGAATGCGTTTAACAAAGTTCCTTTTGCTCTTTATTTTAGAAATACAATCATTGTTTCAGTTTCGGTTGTATTTGGTGTAATTGTTACCGGATCACTTGCTGCTTACGCCTTTGCCAGAATGAAATTTAAGGGAAGAGAATTTATTTTTTACCTTTTCATAAGTATGATGATGGTTCCGCAGCCGGTTTACCTTATCCCTTCTTATATAGTTCTAAATCATCTGGGTTGGCTGGATACTTATCAGGCCCTCATCATCCCCTGGATAGCTAACATCTTTACCATATTTCTTCTACGTCAGCAATTCAAAACAATTCCTCAGGAACTTTTTGATGCTGCTGCCATTGATGGATGTTCCAGATGGGGAATTCTCTGGAAAATAGTTCTTCCTTTATCAAAATCAGTTATTTCTACCGCTGCCATATTCGGTTTTATAGGAAGCTGGAACAGCTTTATGTGGCCTCTGGTTATGATTGATAATCCCAATCTGCGTGTGTTGCAAGTAGGTTTAAGCTATTTTTCTCAGGAAGCCTCTACTCAAACAACCCTGCTTATGGCCGCTTCTACCTTCAGTATCCTGCCACTCATCGTTCTGTTTCTGATCGCTCAAAAACAGATCATATCCAGTTTTGCTTCCAGTGGATTAAAAGAATAATTTTTTTCGGGAGGTTGAATGGAAATAAAAATAGGAGATCTCGCTCCGGATTTCGAACTGCTGGATCAAAAAGGCAGTAAATTTAAGTTGTCTGATAATCTTGGCAAAAAAGTACTGCTTGCTTTTCATCCTCTCGCCTGGACCTCAGTCTGCAAAAAACAAATGAAAAATCTGGAAACCAATTTTGAGAAAATGCAAAATAAGAATTGTGTCCCTGTCGCTGTAAGTGTTGATCCTATTCCCACGAAAGAAGCTTTAGCCAGAGATCTTAGCTTAAGAAAGATTAGATTGCTCTCCGATTTCTGGCCTCATGGTGAAGTTGCGAAACTGTATAATATTTTCAGACCTGTTGAGGGATTTGCCGAAAGAGCAAATATTCTGATTGATGAAGAAGGAAAGATAATTTTTCTGAAAATTTATAATCTTCCTGAATTACCTGATCTGAAGGAAATACTGGATTTATTATAAAATTTTCTAAAGGAAGAAACCAACAATTGCATACCGGGCAATTCTTAAAGAAAAAACAATTAAAATATAAGACACTAATTTAAGCCTGAAAATACCTGCTGCGATGGTTATCGGATCACCGAAAATGGGCGTCCAGGATAATAATAAACTGTAAACCCCATATTTTTTAACCCAACTAAGGGCTTTTCGGCCTCCTCTGGAATTTTCCAGCTTGGGTATCAAAGGTTTTCCAATCACTACTCCCAAACCATAATTAAAACTCACAGCCAGACAATTCCCTATTGAACATGCTATTACAGCTTCTACCCAGTTAAGTCCAAAAACAATTGCAGTTACCATGGCAATTTCGGAACTGAGAGGAAATATTGTGGCAGCAATAAAAGAAATTACCAGCAGAGCCCAGAATCCATACTGCTGCAAAAAATCCAACATCCAGGCTGATAATTCCATCAATCCCAGTCTCTATTTAAAGTATAATCTGCTGATTAATTTCATGTTGAGTTCGAGGAAATTCAATAATTTCAAGCTCTTTACAGATCAAAACACTTTTCAATTGCTCCAGAACCGGATATTCAGTATAAAAATGACCGGCATCAATCAGTGGTATTCGGCTTTCCAGAACAGTATGATAGGTAAAATCCGCTGAAATAAAAATGTCCGCTCTTCCATAAGTGCTTTTTAGCAGAGAGCTGCCGCTTCCTCCGCAAATAGCAATTTTTTTAACCTGAGTTGATCTGCTTTTTTGTGCCAACCATAATTTTACATAGGGTGCTTCTAATTTGTTTTTTACTTCCAGCGCCAGTTCTGCAATACTTATTTCCTGTTTAATTTCGCCAATCAGACCCAGTCCATAGTTATCACTCATTCTTTTCTGAGGGACTATCGAATAAACCGGTGTTTCATAGGGATGAAATTTCTTGATGGTCGCAATTACGCTGCTGAGATTAAAAGAATCTACAAAAAACTCCAGCTTTCTTTCTGTAATTTTTCTCAGTTTTCCCTTTTCACCCAGATAAGGGTTACTTCCTTTTTCCGGTTTATATTGTCCGCTCACCTCATAATCGTTAAGACAATGTGTGTAATTTCCAACCACACCAACACCCTGCTTAAATAATTCCTCAGCCAGTAAATCCATAGAATCCTGAGGCACATAAACACTTATTTGAAATAATTCCGCTCCTGTTTCAGGGCTGAGAAAATCCAGATTATGTAGCTGAAGTTTCTCTGCCAGGGCAAAGTTCACTCCTTTTTTTACTACATCCAGATTAGTGTGTGCACAAAATACCGCTATGTCATGCTTGATTAAGTTTAACAATTTACTGTCAGTAACACTTTTTAACGAATGAAAGATCAAGGGATGGTGTGAGATGATCAGATCAACATTTCGAGCAATGGCAAACTCTACAGCTTTCTCTGTTACATCAAGTGTTAGCATTATTTTGGAGACTTCAGCTTCTGAAGAACCTACCTGTAAACCGACATTATCCCATTCCAGGGCTAGTCCCGGATCCGCAATGGAATTGATCTTCTTTATTATATCTGAAACTTTAACAATATCAGTCATCAATCACCTCATTATGAATTATGTTTCCTGCTATTTTCTCAAATAGATAAACTACGATTTTGAAATCTGATATATAATAATCCTGCAAATTAAAACTATTATTACTCGTTGTTAATTAAATCTTTAACTTTCCAATAGGAAAATCCTTTCCTTGTCAAGTAGTTCAGAATCTTTTCCTTTCTGGTTCGAACAGGAAGATGAGAATATTTTCTTTCAACTTTATTAATCAGTTCTTTTAAGATTGATTCCTCTTTATTGGGATCGTAGAATTGATCCAGTGCTTTTTCTATAATTCCCCGGTTAACACCTTTTGCCTGCAATTTGTTTTTTATTTCCAGGAAGCTTTTGGATTTTTCCTGCAGATCTCCAATATAAATTTCACATAATCTGGATTCGTTAATATAATTTAAAGAAATTGCCCGCTTGATTAACTTATCTGCTATATTGGATCTTAAAGGCAAATTTTCGAGATAATTACGGCACTCAAATTTTGACCGCTCGCTGTAAGTTAAATAACTTAATAATCTGCTCCAGGCATATTTCTCCATTTCACTGATCAGTTCAGCAAATTTTTCTTCATCTATCTCAACTTCCTGATCAGGTATCAAT
>LKUH01000001.1 GCA_001412425.1 Candidatus Cloacimonas sp. SDB | reverse complement strand
TATTCATTAAATCTCCCGGAGTAAAAAAAACCCTCATGCCTTTTCGCATGAGGGTTAATGAGCTTAATTAAAAATAAATAATACCTGATACGGTTATAATTGCCTGAGTGATAGTTTCGCTTAAATCGTTGCCGTAATCTATCTCAGTAACGTTACCCGATAAGCTGAAATCTAGGGCAAAGCTTTCGAATATCAACCCTGTTCCCAATCCAATACCGGTTCCCATTATCTGATCACCATTTTCATCGGACCAGAAAGTTGGATGAGTATAATACCCCATTCTTAAAGGAATAACGGCAAAGTCACTGACAAGCAGATATTCAGCTCCCAATCTGAACTGGTTCATATCAAAAGCAAAATCAACCTCAGAGAAATATCTCATTTCATAATCTGCCGCTAAGGTAAAAAATTCACCAAATCTGTAGGAAGCTCCAAATCCAAGCATTGAAGGCATTTCCAAAGTAACATCGTCTTCTTCCCAGTCATCTTCGTATTCAATATCAAGATCAAAAGGCGTTCTAAAGATCATACCTACTTTTAAAGGTACCGGATTCTGTAAGCCATTCAGATCAATCATACCTCCGAAAGCAAAATTCAGCCCTGTGTAACTTTCTTCGTATTCATAATCTGCCCGGTAATTTTCTGTATATTCATATTTTCCAAACCAGAAATTTGCTGCCAAACCAGCATATAAAAACGGCAGTATCTGAATACCGCCTCCTAATGTTGCTGTATCAACACCACCTGTGCCCTCTGCTTCAATCTCATCTCCCCAGTAATCCGTATACTTACTGTAGGAATAGAGATCTATCTGCCGTTGCAGAGCGAGTGCTGCTACCACTTTTTTGCTACCTAACTGTAGAGGAATTGCTCCACTTAAAAAATTCAGAACAAAATGACTCTGCGTCTCCTCATAGGTTTCGTCAGCCCAGTCAATTTCATAAGCATCTGCAACAAATCTTCCCACTACAGATGCTTCCGGTCTCTCCAGCAAGGTCAATCCGGCTGGATTCCAGACTATGGCAGTAGCATCATCAGCAACTCCGATAAAAGCACCGCCCATCCCTGCTGCCCGGGCACCGGCTCCGATAAGATTAAAATTAACATTCTGGGCACAAAGAGCGGTAATCATTAGAAAACTCAAAAATAAAGCTAATTTTTTCATACGACCTCCTAACTTTTTGGGAAATTCTATTTTACTACTACTTTATCACCGATTTCTATGGGACCTTCTTTGGAAACAACCCTGGCCATTGCCATTTTCTCCTGAACCTGGATCACGATCAATTCGCCCTGCTTCGTTACCTGCCGGCCCAGAACCTTCTTTGTCTCAGGATGTTTGATCGCCTTTCCCTCTTTAAAAGCAACACATTTAGTCCCCTTCCTAACTCCAACTTCACTACCGATATCCAGATAGATAAGATCTTCATCTAAAGAGACTATGGACCCTTCAACCAGAGGAAGATCATTATAGATCATAATCGCCACATTCTCAACCAGTTTTTCTATTGTTTCAATATTAGTTGTCCCCGCACTTGCTTCTTTTGCCACGATGGTTTCACCCGTTTCGATATCTATTCCTCGGGCATTTACTTTACCATATCCTATTTCAATATTGATCCTGCCTATCACTATTACATCAGCTCCTACGATCTTTCCAACCTCTATAGCGGAATTTTCATCCACCATTCCGGAAAGATTGAAAGCCTGCTCTTTCATCACCTGCTCAATAGCTCCCCTCTCTATTACTCTGAATCGCCGTAGATTTACCAGTTGTGTTATCATTTTATCCGTTATCGATTCCTGCAGGTTTAAAGCATTTTCATTAGCACCGAACGGCAATACAGCTATCGCCAGTCGAGAACCTACCTGAGTAACTTTGCTGGGATCGTAGGTTAAAGCCCCTGCCGGGACTTTTTCAGTAGATGATATTTCATATTCAGCAGGTTTTTCGACTTTCTCTGTCGTTTTATCCTTTTTGCTCTCAAACTCATCAGGATCAATATCTGGTTTTTTTGTGACGGGCTCATCCGCTATTTCTTCAGCTTGTAAAACACTTACACCGTCATAACTTAACTTATCGACATATTCTTTTGCTCTTTTGGAAAATTTATATGCTATGGAAAGCTGCAGCTCTCCCATAGATCTGTCGAATTCTTCCAGTTGATAATAGACGATTCCCAGCTCACGATGCGGAAAATACTGAATAAATCTGGTGCCGTAAGTTCTTTTCCTTTTTGCATCTTCAAATTCCAGCGATATCGCACTTTTGAATTCTTCAGCAGCTCGAAGCCAGTCCCCCTTTTCCATGTATTTAAGTCCATTATCGTAATAATTATAGAACTTTTCCTGAGCAAATAATTTCCCGCTCGAAATTCCAAACAATATTAATAGAAAAATAAAAAAAATAATTATCTGTTTAAAACTTGCCGAGGTTCTTTCTGTCATAGAAATTCTCCTTTATTCCAAGATATGCTGAAATAATATTACAGGCAAAATTGCCGGCAAAAATAAAACCGTCAATCTTATTTTAGAATAATGAATATTTAAATTATTCAGAAGATTTGACATAATTATCAAAGCCTGAAAAATGTTCTTTAAATTTGATCAGGAGTCTAAGAATGAATAAAGATATAAACTTAAACAAGTTATATGTGAAGTCAAAATTACCAGCCGAACTTGCTCCATTAAACGAATTGTCTCAGAATTTATGGTCAACCTGGGATATGGATGCCTACCGTTTGTTCAGCAGAATAGATCCCAACCTGTTCAGGAAATATCAGCATAATCCGGTAAAACTTCTACAGGTAATTTCTCAAACCAGGTTGGAAGAATTAGTTCAAAATAAGGGTTTTCTCTATGAAATGAAAACTGTTTATAAGAAATTTAAAAGCTATCTGGGTTATTCCGGACATTATTCCTCTGAAAAGGGGGAGAGAAAAGATTTTCCCGCAGATATGAAAATCGCCTATTTTTCTATGGAATTTGGGCTGCATGAAGCTTTACCGATCTACTCCGGTGGATTAGGTATTCTATCGGGAGATCATCTTAAAGCAGCTTCAGATCTTGGTCTGCCGCTAATCGGTTTTGGATTGCTTTATAAATACGGGTACTTTTCCCAAAAAATTAACCTGGATGGTATTCAGGAAGAAATTTATCAGGAAAATGAATGGTATTCCATGCCGATAGAAAAGCTTACAGATGAAACAGGACAGGATCTGATCATAAAACTCAATTTAGGAAACGATACCATTACTCTGAAAGCCTGGCAGATAAACGTCGGCAAAATTCCGCTCTATCTGCTTGATACTAATCTGGAGGAGAATAAATCTCACTATCAGAAAATCTGTGATTATCTTTATGATGCAGATAAAGACACCAGAATACTGCAGGAAATAGTCCTGGCTTTCGGTTCCATCGAATTAATGCAAAAATTGAAAATTGATCCTAAAGTATATCATCTTAACGAAGGTCATTCAGCTTTCATAATACTGAAAAGGCTCAATCTGTTGATCAATGAAGGAAAGTTCAGCTTTGAGGAAGCTTCTGAAATAATCAGACAAAGCACCGTATTCACAACCCATACTCCTGTTCCAGCCGGAAATGAGAAATTCGATTCAAAACTTGTTCGTCATTATCTGGAAAATGAGATCTTACAGTGTGGTATGGATTTTAACGAGTTCTATAAGAAAGCAGTAATTGAGGGTGAAGACAGTTTCTCCCTGCCAGCTCTGGCTATAAGATATTCCAAATATATAAATGGCGTGTCTCACCTGCATTGTAAAGTTTCAAAAGAAATGTGGCATCCCATCCATAAAGACCTTTTTGAAGATGAAATGCCCATCTCAGCCATCACTAACGGTGTTCACCTCCAAAGCTGGTTAAGCCGCAGAATGCTGAGGCTTTTCGACCGCTATATGGGAGAAGATTACCACCATCAGGCAGATGAAAGATCTCAGTGGGAAAATATAATGACCATCCCGGAAAACGAGGTATGGGAAGTTCACCAGGCTAGAAAAGGACAGATGATCTCCTTCGTCAGAAACAGACTGAGAGAAACAATCCTGCATATCGGCTCCAGTAACTCCATCACAAAAATCAATAATACCCTCAATCCAGATCATATTATAATTGGCTTTTCCCGCAGATTTGCGACTTATAAAAGAGGTAATCTGCTTCTCAATGATAAAGACAGATTATTGAAAATGCTGCAGAATCCGGTAACACCCGTGCAGTTCATCTTTGCCGGGAAAGCACATCCCGCCGATGACAAAGGCAAGGCAATGATCAAAGAAATTATCGATTTTGCCAGAGATAATCAAGTGGAAGATAAATTCCTCTTCCTGGAAGATTACGATATTGACGTAGCTCATCATCTGGTACAGGGTGTTGATGTCTGGCTTAATAATCCCGTGAAACCGCTGGAAGCCAGCGGAACCTCCGGAATGAAAGCCGGAATTAACGGTGTTCTGAATCTCAGCATCCTGGATGGCTGGTGGCCCGAATGTGCCAGTAAAAATAACGGCTGGAGTATCAAATCCTTTACTTCAATTAAAGATCAAAAACTCAGAGACCGGCTTGAAGCAAATGAGATCTATGACCTGTTGGAAAATGAGATCATTCCCACCTATTATAATCAGGACAGATATGGACTTCCGGCTAAATGGATTGGAAAAATGAAACACTCCATTCACGATGTCGGTAGAGATTTTAACATGCACAGAACTTTAAGAGATTATATTAACATGTTTTATATACCTTGCTATAATAACATTCTGGACTTACAGAAAGATAATTATTCCAGACTCCATAAAATGCTGGATATTCAGTCTAAGATCAGCCAGTTCTGGGATAAGATCACAATTCTGGAATTCCAGGCTGATATCAAAAAAAATGCTGTTCTTAACCATGGCGATCTCATCAATTTTACTGCCAGAGTTAGTATCGACGGAGCCTCCCTGAGTATGCTTCAGGCAGAAGTTTTTTACCAGCTTAATGAGGGTTATTACGAACTCATCACTCTAAATAGTGCTGAACCGGACGATAATAAAGTTGTCACCTTTACAGGCTCTCACAAAGTTAAAGGTTCTGGCAAACAGAGCTATAATCTTAGAATTAGACCTACAGATAATCTGGGTAAGAAATTTTATGATTTCGTTCTCTGGAATAACAGATAATATAAGATTTAATCAGAGGTCAAATTGCTAAAAAATAATACTCTAAAACATTCTTATAAAAAGTTCAGAGGGCTGTTAATAACCAGAAATTCGCTTAAACGTTACTCCCTTCCTGAAACAATTCTAAAAAAAGGAAAACTCCGCTTTGAAGATTATCATTCACTGCAGAAGTTTGTTGTCGACCTTAATCAGAAAATTCAAGCTGAAACAGAAAAAACCGTAAATCCTACTGCTGGAGAGCTGAATGGACTTCTTATCATCAACACAGCACTGCAGCTGGTCGTGGAAAAAGTTACTGAAAGATCTAAATATTCTTCCCCTGCAGCTCTGACACAACACCTGGAAAAAAAACTGGGAAAAACTGATTTTCAGCAGGCAACCAACAAAATCAACCGCAGCTATTTTCTCCCGGAAGATCAGGTTTCCCCTTTTCCAAAAGAAATAATCATCAATTACCTTTTAGGAAATAATCCAGCTTTGGTACATTATTACGACCTGATCTCAACCGAAAATCTAAACAACGATTCTGCTTTCCAAAACTATATTTCTGCTCTGCAGGAATTATTGGAAACTATACCTGTGCCTAATAAGAACACAGATCTAATTTCCTTCCTGAAGAAACCGGTTGAACTTTATCCTTTGTCCATTCTCGATCAATTGAAGTATATCCGCGATAACTGGGGCGAATTCCTGGGAGATTTTTTAACTTCTCTGCTTACCGGACTTGATATGCTGAAAGAAGAACAAAAATTCTGGCTGGCAGGTCCCGGAGAAACTCCGGTCTATAATTTTCAGTTGTCGGATGAAGAATATGAAAAATTTTCTCAGGACTCCCATTGGATGCCTCATCTGGTTCTCATTGCCAAGAGCACTTACGTCTGGCTCGACCAACTCAGCAAAAAATATGAACACTCCATTCAAAGATTCGATCAAATTCCAGACGAAGAATTGCAGATCCTGGCAGAAAGAGGTTTCACCGGTTTATGGTTCATCGGAGTCTGGCAGCGCAGTCAGGCCTCTAGAAAGATCAAAAATATCTCAGGAAATGATAATGTCATCGCTTCAGCGTATTCACTGGCAGATTATCGTATTGCCGATGAACTGGGCGGAAACGATGCTATGATTGATCTGCAGCATCGAGCAGGACGTTACGGGATCAGGATCGCCTGTGATATGGTTCCCAACCATATGGGAATTGATTCCGACTGGATCGTTGAACACCCGGATTGGTTCCTGCAGCTGCCCTATCCGCCCTTCCCCTCTTACAGTTTTAACGGACAGAACCTTAGCGACCGACCCGAAATTGAAGTTTATATCGAAGATCACTACTATGAAAAAACAGATGCCGCAGTAGTTTATAAAATGTTCGATCGGAGAGATCATCAGAACCGCTACATTTATCATGGAAATGATGGCACCGGCATTCCCTGGAACGATACTGCCCAGCTCAATTATCTGCTTCCCGAAGTAAGAGAAGCTGTCATCCAGAACATTATCCGCATTGCTCGTCAATTCCCCATCATAAGATTTGACGCTGCCATGACACTCGCCAAGAAACATATTCACAGATTATGGTTTCCGGAACCAGGCGGTGGTGGTGATATTGCCTCAAGATCTAATTTTGGTTTAACCAGCCAGGAGTTTAATGAACTTATGCCCCGTGAATTCTGGCGTGAAGTCGTTGATCGGGTTGCAGCAGAAGCACCTAATACACTTCTACTGGCAGAAGCTTTCTGGATGATGGAAGGCTATTTCGTTCGCACACTGGGTATGCACCGGGTTTATAACAGTGCTTTTATGAATATGCTCAAAAACGAAGAAAATGCCAAATACAGACAATCCATCTACAACATTATTGAGTTCAACCCGGAAATTCTGAAACGTTTTGTGAACTTTATGAGTAACCCAGATGAAGACACAGCGATCGCCCAATTCGGTAAAGATGATAAATATTTCGGAGTCTGCATTCTGATGATCACAATGCCCGGGCTGCCGATGTTTGCCCATGGTCAGATTGAAGGCTTTACCGAACGCTACGGAATGGAATTTCCCAAAGCAAGATGGGAAGAATCTGAGGATGAATATCTTGTTAAGCGTCATCAAAGAGAGATTTTCCCCCTGCTGAAAAAAAGGATAA